>JBNAVX010000048.1:0-18157 GCA_049700155.1 Thermodesulfovibrionales bacterium | reverse complement strand
GATTCTAATCGAGCCGAGAATGAGCGAGAATACTGCATCTGCCAATTACTCATAAATTTATGAATTAAGTGGGTTAATATAATATAAATAATGCCAAGACTATACATTCCAGATATATTTATTAAAGAAGGGCAGATATCAATCACTGCAGAAAAGGCAAGATATCTAATATCAGTCCTCAGATGCAAAAAAGGGGATGAACTTATCATTTTTGATGGAAGAGGAAACTGTTTTAGTTCAGAAATAATAAAGGTTAATAGAAAAGAGGTTATTGTAGAAGTTGTGGAAAAATTTCAGTGCAACGCAGAATCTCCAGTAAATATTATTCTTACACAGGGAATCCTTAAAGGTCAGAAGATGGATATGGTTATCCAGAAAACAACAGAATTAGGTGTTAAAGAAATAATACCTCTTATTACTGAAAGAAGTCACCCAAGAGAAACAAGGAAGGTAGCACGCTGGAGAAGGATAGCCGAGGAAGCAACAAGACAGTCCGGAAGAACCATAGTTCCTATTATTCATGAGCCTCTAAGACTTAACCAATTCTTTGAAAAAATAGACCGATTGAATGAAAATCTTAAAACTGGGACACAGGGAAACAAAGAAATAACTGGCTTAATTTTTTGGGAAGAGGGAGGATTATCATTAAAAGAAGTTGTCCATAAATTCTTCTCTTCACCCATTCACCCATTCACCCATTCACCCGCATTTATTCTGATAGGTCCTGAAGGAGGTTTTACAAAAGGAGAAGCATCTTTAGCTGAAAGGAAAGGATTTATTATTACTTCCTTAGGTAAAAGGATATTAAGGGCTGAGACTGCTGCGATTTCTGCGATAGCATTAGTGCAGTTCTTGCTTGGAGATTTAGGTTAATCTTCTTTTTCACGAATGTATGCAATCTTTTCGGTGGGGATAACAACACATCCTATGCCTGATTCTATATAAACTTCATCTTCCCCTATTTCTATAAGTCTGCCAGTATAGATTATATCTACTGTATCTATTTCAACATTCTTCCCGATTAAATCCATCATATTTTATTATATAAAACTATTTCTTATTCTTGGAACTACCCTGATTATGTACTATTTCTGCCCCAATCAAAAGAATACAAGATGAATAAAAGACCCATAATAAAAAGACTACAAAAGCTGTAAGTGAGCCATATATGGTGCCTAATTTTGCAATACTCCTCACATAGTAAGTAAATAGATGTTTTGCTATCTCAAGAAATATGGTTGTGAAAACAGCACCTTTGAATGCATGAGAAATTTTGACCTTAGTTTTAGGAAGGAAGATGTATAATGCAGTAATAGTGAAAAGTACTATAAAAAAAGGTATAAAATAACCTATCAAAAACCCCATTGTCAAACCAATCTTCAATTGAGGGAATAAAGGTTTTAATATCTTTAAAAATGGGATGATAGAAGTTGCAAGAAAAGATACAAGGATAATGACAATAAATAATGTAATCATAATAATGGCTATGATAATAGACCAGAAAAAATGTCTTTTTTTCTTGACCTTGAATACAACATTCAATGCATTCTCAAGAGATGAAAATACCTGATATGATAGTATTCCATAAAGAAATATGCTCAGAGTTCCTATCCCTTTAAAAGCGATAAGTTTCCTGAGCTCGTTTGTAATACCTGAAGTTATGACAGGGAAAAAATCTATTAATTTACTGTATAAAAAATTGTAAAACCCCTGATAATGTCCGAGAAGATATCCAAATATTGTTACAAGAAATAAACAAAATGGAACAAGAGCCATCATCGTAAAGTAAGAGATAGAACCTGCGAGCATTATACCACCATCTTTAAAAAAGTCTCCAAAGCTTTTCAGTATTAATTTAAGATTTTTCAATTTTGCCTTTATTTATTCCTTCTTTACCTCTTGCATAAATCCTTATCGGCGTTCCTTTGAATAAAAATCTTTCTCTTATACATTTTTCTATATAACGAAGATGGATATCTGTAAATGCTGAGGGATAATTAGTAAAGAACACAAAGACAGGTGGCTCGGTCTTTACCTGAGTTATATAGTATATTTTTATTGGTTTGCCTTTATACACAGGTAAGGATATCTTTGATAATAACTCATTGAAAAAATTATTAAGTTCTGCAGTTGGTATCCTTTTTTTTCTCTCTTGCAATATTTCATCTATCAGGAGAAAAACTTTTGTTACACGTTTTTTTTCTATTGCAGATACAGTCAGTAGTGGTGAATATTGCATAAACCATAGTTTCATCTTGAAATCTTTATTAAGTCTTTTAAATTCCTGTTCAGGTTGTTTAATGAGGTCCCATTTATTGAATAAAAAGATGGCACTTTTCCCATAACTACTGACCATTCCTGCTATCTTCTGATCTTGTTCAACTATTCCTTCTGTTGCATCAATGACAACGATCGCTATATCACACCTTTCAATACTCCTTATTGCCCTTACCATAGAAAATCTTTCTATCGAATAACCGATTCGGCTTTTTTTTCTGAGACCAGCAGTATCAATAAATAAATATCTCTTACCATAATAAGTACATATGCTATCTATTGAATCCCTTGTTGTCCCAGGAGTAGGACTGACAATCATCCTTTTTTTGCCAAGAAGAGTATTTATCAATGTTGATTTACCCACATTTGGTCTACCAACGACAGCAATCTTTGGGTATTCTATTTCTTCTTCAGCAAACGTGGGAAGTAAGGAGGTCAACCTGTCCATTAAATCATCGTATCCAAACCCTGTTGCAGCAGAGAGCGGGAGTAATTCATCAGCACCAATTGCATAGAAATCATGTATTCTTTCTAAGCGTGTTGGTCCATCAACCTTATTTACAACCCATAATATTTTTTTACCTGAGGTTCTAAGAAATCTTGCAAGTTCGATATCAGAAGGTGTCAGCCCAGATTTACCATCAAGTAGATGTATGATAATATCAGCTTCTTCAATAGCAAAGATAGCTTGTTCCCTTATTTGAGCAAATATGTCATCAGGAGGTTCCGGATAAAAACCTCCAGTGTCTATAACAATAAACCTTTTCCCTTCCCATTCAATTTCACGATAATTTCTATCTCTCGTGACACCTGGTATATCTTCAACGATTGCAACTTGAGACCCGACCATTCTGTTGAAGAGTGTAGATTTGCCAACATTTGGTCTTCCAACTATTGCTACAATTGGCTTCTGCATAGGTACAGTTGTACCTATTTTTCTTGACCTTTTTCAGAAAAAAACCTTGAAAGGAACTCAGCGTCAGAAGGAGATAAATCAAACCTTATACATGCTTCATTTATTAATTTTGCAAGATTTGTATCTTTTCTTTCCTGTCGTTCCTCTGATATCCATCTAACAGCCTTTCTTAACTGTTCGCCTTCAGGCAGAATACTCATATTGGCCTCCTAATTTTATTAAGATATTAGCTTATTTTAGTTTAACATATCCATATTATAAATCTTGGATATATATAAATACTGATTTTGCTTGCCTTAGAAAAATAAAATGGTTATGATTTTAAATAGTATTTTGCATGATATATGGTATAGGCATAGACATTGTCAAAATAGAGCGGATTAAACAGGTGGTACAGAAATGGGGGGAAAAGTTTCTTGAGAGGGTATTTACCGAAGGAGAAATATCTTACTGTTATGAAAAAAAAGACCCTTTCCTTTCTCTCGCAGTCCGATTCGCTGCAAAAGAGGCTCTGATAAAGGCTGTAGGTTCTATAAATTCAGTCTCTCTGAAAGAGATAGAAGTTGTTAATGTTGACATTGGAAAACCTGTTATAAAGGTAAGAGGAAGACTTTATGATTTTTTCAATGAACAAAATATAAAAGATGCACATCTCAGTCTGAGCCATGAACATGATTATGGCATTGCATGCGTTATTTTGGAAAAAGGCGATAGAGGTGAAGGGATATGAAGGTTGTTACTGCTGAGGAGATGCGATATATTGATAATAAAACGATAGATGAGTATGGTATTCCAAGCTATGTGCTTATGGAGAGGGCAGGACTTGCAGTCACTTCAAGGATTAAAGAAATATTCAGTCCAGGAAAAGTCATTGTAATTGCTGGCAGTGGTAATAATGGTGGAGATGGTTTGGTTGTTGCAAGAAACTTATATAACGATGGGTGGGAGGTCAGGGTTTTTCTCACAAACAAACCAGAAGAATTAAAAGGTGATGCACTCTTACAGTATAAGATTATATCCAGACTCGGTCTTAAGACTCATTCTTTAAATGAATTAATTTCTGATCACTCATCTTTTTTAACAAGTGATACTCTTATTGTTGACGCACTTCTGGGCACAGGTCTCAGTAAGAATATTACTGGACCGATGGCTGATGTTATTAATCTCATTAATAAATCTAAAGCAAAGGTCATTTCAGTAGATATTCCTTCGGGCATCTCTTCTGACACGGGACAGATAATGGGAGTAGCTATAGAAGCAGATTATACAGTTACATTCGGGCTTCCAAAGAGGGGACACCTCCTTTATCCAGGTGCTAAGTATTCTGGAAGACTCTTTGTTGAAGATATAGGTTTCCCAAAAGAATTATTGAGTTCAGAAAAGTTACAAGTTGAGCTACTTGTGAAAGATAATGTCTCTCCTTTAATACCCCTGAGAGCAAGGTATTCGCATAAAGGTAATTACGGGCATGTGCTCGTCGTTGCTGGCTCAAAAGGGAAGACAGGCGCAGCTCTCATGACAGCTAAAGCATGTCTGAGGACAGGTGCAGGACTTGTTACATTAGGAGTACCTGAATCTCTTTCTGATATATTCCAATCACGTGTTACAGAAGAGATGACGATTTCCCTACCTGATAGAGGAGATGGCACATTGTCTCAAAAAGCTACAAAGGTCATAATGGATTTTTTGAATGATAAGGCAACGATTCTGGCTGTAGGACCGGGTATCGGTGTCAGTTCTGATACAAAAAAATTACTTAAAAAATTAATTAAGGATTCGACTGTTCCTATGGTAATAGATGCTGATGGAATAAATTCCCTGATGGGTGAGAAGGCTGTATTTTCGAAAGCAAAGTCCCCAATAATTCTCACTCCTCATCCTGGTGAGATGGCAAGACTTCTGAATCCTCCCTCAACCCTCTTTGCTAAAGGAGGAAAAAGCAGGATTAACATCAGTGTCCAGGATATAGAAAAAGATAGAATCAATGTAGCCCTTTCTTTTTCTAAAGAAACAGGAGTTTATCTTGTGCTGAAAGGTGTTCCAACTGTTATTGCTGAGCCCAATGGAAGGTTATATATCAATTCTACAGGCAATCCCGGGATGGCATCTGCAGGAACAGGAGATGTTCTAACAGGTATTATCTCAGGATTTTTAAGCCAGAGATTATCTCCAATTCATGCATCTATTCTTGGAGTTTATATGCACGGATTAGCAGGCGACATCGCAGCATCTGAGAAAGGAGAACATTCCCTTATAGCAGCAGATATTATAGAGAAGATTCCTTTTGCTTTTGAGTCCTTAAGTCATGAATGAATTAATAGTTCCCGAAATATTTAATAGCTCTGTTAAGGCATTTTTCACAAAAAAACACATTGGTGTGGATATTGATAAAATCTGCCGCATGTATTCTATTAGAAAAGAAAGGGTATATCTTCCGATACAAAGACACACAGACATAATACAGTTTATCTCAGGAGATTTGAGTCTGAAGGTCGCAGATGCAGTAATAACAGCAGATAAGGGTCTATTGGTAGGTATTAAGGTAGCTGACTGTGTCCCAATTCTCATTTCAGATAGTAAAAATGCTATAGTAGCTGCAGTGCATGCCGGATGGAGAAGTACTGGTTCATGCATATTAAAAAAGACTATTCGATTTATGATTCAATATTTCCGTTCAGAGCCAGTTGATATAAAGATTGCTTTTGGCCCGAGTATTAGATGGAGTTGCTATTGTGTTGGATATGAAGTAAAAGAAGCGATTTGTAAAGCTACAGGCGAAGGTGAATATTATTCTCAAAGAGATGGAAAGTATTTTATTGATCTTCCTACTGCCAATATGTATCAGGCAATATCAATGGGCATTCCTGGAAAAAACATATGGATTTCAAATGAGTGTACTTACTGCAATCCAGGAGAATTTTATTCTTATAGATATGATAAATCCCTTAAAGGAAAACAAGGAGGTTTTATTGGAATATTTTAAATATATAAATACATTTTTGAATTAATAAAGTGGGAAGATATATCAGTAATAGTCCTGAAGAGACAAAAGAGATCGGTTTTAGATTGGGTAGATTTTTAAAAGCAGGAGATGTAGTTGGACTATATGGTGAACTCGGAAGTGGAAAGACAATGTTCGTGAAGGGATTAGCTCAGGCATTCGGGATTGAAGATAAAGACATTATGAGTGCAAGCTTTACAATGATTTCACAATATAATACAGATCCGATATTTTCCCATATAGATTTATATAGAATTGAAAAAGAATCACAGCTTGATGATATAGGATTATGGGATCAAATCGTAAGTGAAGGTATTTCGGTGATAGAGTGGGCAGACAAAGCAGAAAGATGGTTGCCTGAAGGGACTATAAAAGTATATTTAAGAACTCTTGGAAACAACATGAGAGAGATAATAATAGAGGGAAAAGATGAACAAGATAGGGATAATCTGTAAAACAGGGATTACTAAGCCTATAGAGATATTGAAGGATTTATTGCCATGGTTAAGGCAGAAAGGTTGTGAAGTATTCATTGATATAGAGACAGCCTCTATTCTTAATATGGAAGGATTTCCACGTTCTAAGATACCCTCTCTTTCAGAAGTAATCATAGTACTTGGTGGTGACGGAACAATGTTGAGCACATGTAGACTTGTAGCTGATAAAGGGATACCTGTTCTTGGGATAAACATAGGAGGGCTTGGTTTTATTACAGAGGTTCAGGTAGACAGACTCTATGAGACTCTTGATAGGGTTCTTTCAGATGAATGTCCGATTGAAGAAAGGCTTATGCTTTCTACAAGAGTTCGCAGACTCGGAGAAATTATTGCTGAATATGTCGTCTTGAATGAAGTAGTAGTTAATAAGGCAGCACTTGCAAGGATAATAGACCTTGAAACATATGTGAATCACAATTATGTTACAACATATAAGGCAGATGGTTTGATAATCTCAACACCTACAGGGTCTACTGCATATTCACTATCTGCAGGAGGTCCTATTCTTTATCCTACACTCGATAACATAATAATTACTCCTATATGTCCTCATACTCTTACAAACAGGTCGATGGTCATACCAGGTGATTCTATAGTAGAAGTTATCCTGAGGTCTCCGACAGAGCGTGTATATCTGACAATGGATGGACAGGTAGGATTTTCTGTTATGCAAAACGATGTTATTGAGGTTGCAAAAGCACCATTTAAGACCCGTCTTCTTATACCATGCGATAGAGATTATTTTGAGATTTTAAGGAATAAATTGAAATGGGGAGAGAGGTAGATACAATTGAAAGTAATGAATAATAAATAATGACCAATGAGTAAGGGGTTAAGAGTTAAAAAGATAGAGATTAAAAAAGAAGGACAGATTTTCGATGGCATAAAAAGTATCATTGAATTTTATCAGGCACTGGGTTTTGAAAGATTACCTATAAGATCTATGTTCTGCGTTCAGCGTTCTTCAGAAGACCAAAGATCCAGAACTCCGAATTACAAATTAGATAAAAAGATAGCTTTAAGGTCTTTAAGAGAAGAAATTGGTGATTGTAAAAGATGCAGATTATCGAAAGAAAGAAAAAATATAGTTTTTGGTGAGGGTAATCCAGATGCAAGACTTATGTTTATTGGTGAAGCCCCTGGAAGAGAAGAAGATATACAGGGGAGACCTTTTGTTGGTGACGCCGGGAAGCTTCTTACAAGACTCATTGAAAAGATGGGTTTTAAAAGAGATGATGTGTATATTACTAATATTGTAAAATGTAGACCTCCAATGAATCGTGACCCAGAAAAAGATGAGATTGATATTTGCAGGATATTTGTAGAGAGGCAGATTGATATCATCAAACCTGACGTGATAATTTCGCTTGGAAGGATCTCAGCACAAACACTTATAGGTAATGATAGATTGAAGATGACATCAATACGCGGGAATTTCTTCGAATATAAGGGAATCCCCCTAATGCCGACTTTTCATCCTGCTTACCTTTTGAGAAATCCAAAAGACAAATGGCTTACGTGGAATGATGCACAGAAGGTACTGGAAAAACTAAAGAGGGTATTATGAAGACACTATGGGCTCCATGGAGGATGGCTTATATCCTATCAGATAAAGAACAGGGATGTATTTTCTGTGAATATCCGAAGCAAGATTCGAGTAAGGACAGAGACAATCTTATTCTCTTCAGAAGCAGTAAAACTTTTGTAATGATGAACCGATATCCTTATAATAATGGTCATCTCATGATAGCTCCATATTTACATACACCTTCATTAGATGGGTTATCGGATGAAACACTCCTTGATTTTATGAAGGTTACACAGCATGCAATTAATGTCCTGAAAAAGGTTATGATGCCCGAAGGTTTCAATATTGGTATAAATATAGGAAAGATTGCAGGTGCAGGTATGGAATCACATCTTCATCTTCATATGGTGCCGAGATGGGCAGGAGATACAAGCTTCATGACGGTTCTTGATGAGGTCAGGGTTATTCCAGAACATATCATGGATACTTATGATAAGCTTTTTAAAGTCTTTAATTCTTAATAGTCATTATGAAAAGCCTTGATGAAGTTGTAGAATTTCATGGTCATATATGTCCTGGGTTGGTATTAGGTTACAGGGTATCTATTCTTGCCTTGAAGGAATTTAAAGGAAGGGCAATAGATGAAGAACTTGTAGCTATAGTAGAGAATAACTCATGTGCGGTTGATGCTGTTCAGGTTATAACAGGCTGCACCTTTGGCAAAGGTAATCTTATTTTCAGAGATTATGGAAAGCAGGTTTATACTTTCATTAAGAGACCTTCAGGTGAAAGCTTAAGGATTTCGGTAAAGTGGGAATCTCCTCCAGAGACAGAAAAAGAGAAAAAGATGTGGGAGAGGTATTCAAAAGGAGAACGTTCAGAAGAGATATTGAAGGTTATTCATGAAAGAAAGACGATGAAAATAGACTCTATACTAAATGCAAGTGATGAAGAACTTTTTAATATAGAGAGAGGCAAAATAGAGCCCCCGGGAGAGGCTGAAATATACCCAAGTGTAAGATGTTCAAGGTGTGGAGAGAAGGTTATGAAAACAAGAGCAAGAGTTAAATACGGGAAGCTTTTATGCATACCATGCTATGAAAATAATTTGTAAAGTTGTTTTAAGAGAAGTATTAGGGTCAGGAGTTGAAAAAGATATTAGAAAAAGCGAATGTTTTAATTGAGGCGTTACCATATATCAGAAGTTTCTATGGTAAGACCTTTATCATTAAATATGGCGGTTCTGCTCAGATTAAAGATAATCTCAAGAATGCCTTTGCACAGGATGTCGTTCTACTTAATTACATAGGAATACATCCTGTAATTGTCCATGGAGGGGGACCGAAGATAAGCTCTATAATGGAGAAGATGGGGAAAAAACCAGAATTTATTCAGGGACAGCGATTTACAGATAAGGAGACGATGGATATTGTTGAAATGGTTCTCGGAGGTCTTATAAATAAAGAGATCGTTTTATTGATTAATACCCATGGCGGTAAAGCTGTTGGATTGAGCGGGAAAGACGGGGGTCTTATAAAGGCTAAAAAGAAAATTCTAAAAAAATCCGGGAGTCGGGGACTAAAAGAGATGATTGATCTCGGTTTTGTAGGGGATGTCGCAGAAGTAGATACAGATATATTAAGAAGTCTTGAAAAAGATGGTTTTATACCTATTATATCTCCTATCGGGGTCAGTCATGAAGGTGAAACCTTAAATATAAATGCAGATTCTGTTGCAGCATTTGTTGCCTCAACACTAAAGGCAGAGAAACTTATACTATTGACAGATGTTCCAGGAGTTAAAGATAAGAAAGGTAACATAATCTCTACATTGACATCCCGCCAGATAAATAGACTTATTAAAGAAGGGACTATTGCAGGAGGTATGCTACCTAAGGTTCAGGCATGTCTCGAGGCTATCAGAGGTGGTGTTTCAAAGACTCATATTATAGATGGAAGAATTCCCCATTGTCTCCTTCTTGAGATATTTACACAAAAAGGAGTTGGCACAGAGATAGTAGCATAAGTGTCTAAAAATATCTCTTTAAAAAATCTCCTTCGTTTATTCTTTTTAATATTTGCAGGGGCAATAATTCTCTATATTATTATGGTCCCCGATGTTACAAGACTCAAAAAAGAGAACCCAAAGAAGACAGCTATGATGGAATATAGAGAAAATGAATGGAAAAAGAAGGGCAGAAAATATCGTATAAAACAGATATGGATACCTTTAAACAGGATTTCACCATATCTTATAAAGGCTGTTCTTATAGGAGAAGATGATAAGTTCTGGAGACATGAAGGATTTGATTATGAAGCTTTAAAAAAAGCTATTGAAAAGGACATAAAGGCAAAGAAATTCAAGTTTGGCGGGAGCACGATAAGTCAACAACTCGCAAAAAATCTTTACCTTTCACCTTCTAAAAATCCAATAAGAAAACTGAGAGAGGCTATTATCACATGGAGATTGGAGAAGGTGTTGAGCAAAAAGAGGATACTCGAACTTTATCTCAATATAGCAGAGTGGGGTGATGGTATATTCGGTATTGAGTCTGCAGCAAGGCATTATTATGGAAAATCTGCTTCTGAATTAAATCCTGTAGAATCAGCAAGACTTGCAGCAATCCTGCCAAACCCGATAAGGTTTAATCCTCTTGGAGAAAGCAGATTTGTAACAAAACGCGCTGATCTTATCTACAGTATAATGGTGAGAAGGGGGATTGTAGTTCCTGAATATGAAGAGGTTGTTGAAAAAGATTTAGATAGTTCCTTGGTGGAATCAGAAGAGGAAAAAGGGAAACAAGAGTCCCCACTTGAATACATTTCTCCCCAAAGCAGTTTCCAAGAAAACAAATAACATACATATCTAAAACTTCCGCTTCCATACTTGATTATTCATATAAAAATATGTTTATATAAATAATAGTCTTTATATAAATAAGTAAATAATAATACAAAAACATATAAACTAAAATTAGTAAATGTTGAGTGTCAGAATTTCATGAAGATTGACTGCTATATATCTGGAAAATGTTGTTCAGAAGAAAGTTTAGAGAAGAATATACAAGAAGCCCTGCGACTTGAAAGTGTTAAAGCTGAAGTAAATATCTTTGTAATAGACGATAAGAAAGCAAATGAGCTTGGGCTCAGAGGTTCGCCTTCTGTGTTTATAAATGGAAAAGAGGTTGAACCTGTTGACATCAACGGTTTTTCATGAAGGATTTTCAGAGATGAGTCTGGTAGACTTTCAAATGTGCCTACTGTAGAGACCTTAAGAAAAATGATTAAGAAAGAAAGATTTTCAGAGGAAAATATGGATTCCGTATCAAGTGGGAAATAACAGAAATGGATAAAGACCGATGGAAAGTCTTTTAAACATTTTCAAAGCACTCTCAGATGAAACAAGATTAAGAATTCTAAAACTTCTTGAAGGCGGAGAACTCTGCGTATGTGATATAGTTTCTGCTCTTGATATGATTCAACCAAAGGTATCTTTCCATCTTAGTGTTTTAAAAGAAGCAGGGTTGATTAAAGATAGAAAGCAAGGCAAGTGGATACATTATAGCCTTGATGATTCCGATATATTCAGGAGGTTTCTTATTTTATCTGTCTTAGAAAGAATATCAGAAGGCGTTATGCTTGAAGATAGGAAAAGACTGAAGGAATTTCTTAATCGCAAACAGGCTAAGATAAATTTTGCTGGTCTTAAAGGAACGACCGTATGTTATGGAAGGTAACATGATTAAGGCATTTCTTGAAAAGCTGCACAACTTCAGACTGCTGCCCGTATTTGTCATTGTAAGTATGATAATAGGCATTGCTATTGGCAAGTGGTATGGGATTTCAAATTTTCAATTAACACCGCCAATTGATGCAATAAAATCTATTTTCCACGGAACATATGAGTTCAGTATTCCTAACACTCTTGCACTTGGCGTAGTCATCGGCCTTTTTATGATGATGTATCCCGCAATGGCAAACATCAGGTTTGAGGATTTAGGCAAGGCTGCAAAATCTCCAAAGCAGCTTTTGATTGTAGCATTCTTTAATTACGCCATTGCACCTTTTTTTATGTTACTGCTTGCAAAAATCTTTCTTAAGAGTGATATCAACCTTTATACTGGTCTCGTTCTCTATGGCCTTGCCCCATGTATTGCAATGGTCATTGTCTTCACATATCTTTCTGGTGGTAATGGGCCACTTGCCATAATACTCGTTGCTTTTAACTCCATTATTCAGATGTTATTAATTCCTGTATATGCAAAGCTACTTCTAGGAGAGATAAAATTTGATGTATGGCTCGTAGGGGAGAGCGTTCTCCTTTATTTAGGAATTCCGTTACTCGCCGGGATGTTAACAAGGTTTATTGGTGTAAAAAGATTCGGGGAGCAGTGGTTTCATAAATTAAAATTCTACCTTGATACAATGTCAATCATTGGGCTACTCTTTACGCTAGTTGTAATGTTTGCCTTGAAGGGTGATTTGATTCTTGAGAAACCTTACTTCATTGTACAGCTGGCGATTCCTATGACCATTTTTTTCTGGACGATGTTTGTGATCGTTTACCTTACAGGTTGGAAATTGAATCTCAATTACAAAGATGCGGTAGCTGTGGGTTTTAATTCCACAGGAAGAGACTTTGAAATAGCCATTGCAATCGCTATTACTGCATTTAATCCGACTGTAGCCCTCGCAACTGTCATCGGCCCGCTTATAGAAGTACCCGTCATGCTTGTCCTTGTGTGGTTTGCAAAGAGGACGGAATTTAGACTCTTTAAAGGGAGGGAATAACTGTGTATAAAAAAATACTTTATCCAATCAAGTTTGAGGAATTTTCCCTTGACCTTCTTCGGTGCATTCTAAGTTTCAAAAAAGCAGGCACAGAAGAGATTGACTTACTCCATGTTATAGATGTTTCAAAAGTACCAATGGACAAATATGAAGGCTATAGCACTGTAGATATAAATAGAATAACAGAAATTACAGAAATAAAAATAGCCGAGGCAGCTAGGCTGATTGAAGAAGCAGGGATTAAAGTGAAGAAAAGAATAGAAGTTGGAATACCTTATAGAGAAATACTAAAAGTTGCTAATGAAGAAAAGGTTTCGCTCATTATTTCTGGAAGACAGAAGAAAGGAATTTTGGGAGAAATCTTTATTGGCTCAAACACGGATAAGGTAATACGCTATGGTAACATTCCTATTTATATCCCAAAGTACCCCGCTATATTTGGTGCTGATAAAGAGGCATGTAAAAGATACTGTGATAGACTCTTTAGCAGAGTGCTTTACCCTACTGACTGGTCTGATTGCGCAACGGAGGCATTGAGGTATCTTAAGGGCTTGAAAGATGTAGGGGTTGAAGAAGTAATAGTTGCCCATGTGATGGATGAAAAGGCAATGAAGCTGCAGCCTCCTGAGAAATTCAAAGATTTTGAAAGGATAGACAAAGAGAAATTAGAGATGGTTAAAGAGGAGCTTGAGAAGGAAGGCTTCAAAGTGAAAACTCATCTTCATGTGGGCAAGGCAGGTTCAGATTTAATTAAGATCGCAGGGGAAGAAGATGTCTCCCTCATCGTAATGGGTTCTCATGGAAAGGGCTATGTGAAAACGATCTTATGGGGCTCTGTTTCAAGGAATATGGTTGAATACAGTGATAGATCTGTATTACTGATCAGGAGTTCCCATGAGTAGTAGGAGCAAATAAAATATTTAATAAGGAGGATGAAGAAATGTTAATAATAACAGATAGCGCTGTAAAAAAATTTAAAGAATTTATTGAAAAAGATGGAAATCCTGATAGCGGGATAAGGATATTTGTCTCTGCCGGATGTTGAAGTCCATCTCTGGCTATGGACATAGCCAATGGTGCTAAAAAAGGTGATATAACCTTAGAGAAAGATGGGCTAAAAGTTTTTCTGGAGCAAGAGGCTAATAAGCTACTATCAAATGCGATTTTAGATTTTACTGATGAACAAGGTTTTATAGTAGAGGGGATGCCCCAGACTTCGTGTTGTAGTTAGGAGATTAGTGTAATTCTGATGAAGACAATCTACAAAATCTCATTGGTAGTTGTAGTGTTTTTGTGTTTTTACTATCTTCCTGTAGAAAATACTACTTTTACCAATGCGATCTTTGAAGCACTTGCATTAACAAAATGGTATGCACGTGAGCATGTCCTGCTATGTCTTGTTCCTGCCTTTTTTATAGCTGGTGCAATATCAGTTTTTGTGAGCAAGGCTTCTGTTATGAAATACTTTGGAGCTAAAGCCAACAAAATTCTTTCTTATGGCGTTGCATCTGTTTCAGGAACAATACTGGCTGTATGTTCATGCACAGTTTTGCCTCTATTTTTTGGGATATATCAGAGAGGTGCTGGTCTTGGTCCTGCAATAGCCTTTTTATATTCAGGACCAGCTATAAATATTCTGGCAATCATACTGACTGCAAGGATACTCGGATGGCAACTGGGACTTGCAAGGGCAATAGGGGCTGTTCTGTTCAGTGTAATTATTGGACTTCTCATGCACTTTATATTTCTGAGCGAAGAAAAAGAAAGACATAAAGCAGATAATTTTGAGTTTGGAGAGATTGAAGAATCACGACCATTATATAAAACAGCCCCTTATTTTTTCTCAATGGTGGGGATTCTGGTCTTTGCCAACTGGGGTAAACCACTTGAGAATACAGGTATATGGTCATTAATTTACAACATTAAATGGTGGATCGTTGGAATCTTCGTCATATGCTTAGTCTATATGCTTTTTAAATGGTTCAAAAAAGATGAATTAAAAGAATGGACAAGGGCAACATGGGAGCTTGCACTTCAGATATTACCACTTTTATTGGGAGGAGTTCTAATATCAGGTTTTTTGTTGGGTAGAGTAGGACACGAAGGAATAATACCCTCTCATTATGTGACTACTCTTGTTGGAGGCAACTCCTTGTTTGCAAATTTTTTTTCCTCAATAGTAGGAGCCTTTATGTATTTTGCAACCCTGACAGAGGTTCCAATATTACAGGGATTGATAGGCTCCGGAATGGGAAAAGGACCAGCACTTGCATTGCTTCTTGCAGGTCCGGCTTTGAGTTTACCAAGTATGTTAGTTATCAGAAGTGCCATAGGAACACAAAAAACTGTAGTGTATATATGTCTTGTAGTTGTAATGGCAACAATCTCAGGAATGATATTTGGAGCGATAATTGACTAAAGATCGAGGAGGTTACGGGTGAATATAAGAAAGTTGATCAAGATTCTGCTCTTCGTTTTCGTGGCTTTGAGTTTTGCAGTTCTCATTTATAAGGGATTCTCTCCCAAAAGAGAAAACTATTCTGCTGACACATCGGCAACAAATAATGAAACATCGGCTACAGACAATAAATCAGTGCTGGCAGGGGAGATGCAGTCTATAAAAGAATCTGAATCAAAACAACGGAATATTGTTCCCTCTTCTAAGACTGAAGTAAAAAACACAAATGCAAAGGTCATCGCCTATTATTTCCACGGTACGTTCAGGTGCAATACATGCAGGACTATTGAGAAATATTCAAAAGAGGCAATAGAAAGGTACTTTACACAGGAACTCAATAATAATACACTTGAATTCAAGCCCATAAATGTAGAGGAGCCAGAAAACAGGCATTATATTCAGGACTATCAGTTATTTACAAGGTCATTAGTCCTTGTTAGATACAAAGACAATAAACAACAGGGATGGAAAAATTTGACAGAAGTCTGGGCTTATGTGAGAGACAAAGAGAGATTTTATCAGTATGTAAAAGATGAAGTAGAAAAGTTTTTGAAGGATACCTTATAAATGGAGATATTTTTACTTTTTTCAGCAATGTGGCTTGGAATATTAACTTCTATAAGTCCCTGTCCTTTAGCTTCTAATATAGCAGCAGTATCTTTTATATCCAATAAGATTACTCATAAGAATATTGTATTTTTTTCCGGTATCCTTTATTCAATTGGAAGAAGCTTAACATATATTATATTAGGTTTTCTAATTGTTAAAGCTATGGTTGATATTCCTCTTCTTTCTGATTTTCTGCAGAGATATATGAACAAGATATTGGGCATAGTATTGATCTTTACCGGGATGGTTTTACTGGAAATGATACATATAAATTTACCGTCTCTGCCTTTCTCTGAAAAATTTACAAAAAAGATTACAGGAAGAGGAATTTTTGGAGCAACATTATTAGGGGTATTGTTTGCTATGGCATTTTGTCCTGTATCTGCAGCTTTATTCTTTGGAGGTCTGATTCCTTTGTCAATAAAAGCTGAATCAGTCATTACTTTACCATTGATCTATGGTATAGGAACAGGATTACCTGTTCTTGTTTTTGGTACATTATTTGCTTTAGGGATTGAATATTTCAACAGAGTCTATAGAAAAGTGAATAAGCTGGAAAATTATACAAAAAGTATCACAGGGATAATATTTATATTAATCGGGATTTACTATTCTTTAGCTTATATTTTTGAAATATTTTAAAATTAAAAAGGAGGTAAAACAATGAAGATACAGGTTGCTGGACCTGGTTGTCCAAGATGTCATGAAACCGAAAAGAATGTGCGTGAAGCCTGCTCACAATTAAATCTCGATGCTGATATTCAACATGTCTATGACATCAAAGAGATCGCAAAGCTTGGCGTTATTTTTACACCAGCAGTAATTATAGATGGCAAGATTGTAACTTCAGGCAAAATACCTTCAGTAGAGGAGCTGAAGAAAATATTATCTAAGACAAAGGAGGAATAAAAAATGTGCGTAGGTGTTCCATCAAAGATTGTAAAAATCGACGATTATATGGCGACTATTGATGTAGAAGGTGCGCAGAGAGAGATAAGCCTTCTTCTTTTAAATGAAGATGTCGAGGTTGGAGACTATGTAATTGTCCATGCAGGTTTTGCTATTCAGAAGATACGCGAGGAAGATGCAAAAGAGAATCTTAGACTTATGAAAAAAATTTTTGGCGAAGAGGATGGGGTTTCGCCATCCGTGAGTCCGAAGAAAAGGAAAAGCAGGAAAATACGTACTCATGAGGGATATCCGAAGTAAGGGATGAAAAATAGATTGTTCTAAAAGACGATGAGATGAACCAAAGTTTTATTCTCATTCCTGGCCTCTTTATTCTCGCCACTATATCAGGAATGTTGGGTTTAGGGGTTGCCTTTGCAGCAGTACCGTTTCTCGGACTATTTCTACCGGATTTAGTTCATCAGGTACAGCCACTTAGTCTGTTGTTAAATGGGATAACCGCGATGTTTTCTGTGTTTGGATTTGCAAAGAGTGGATTTGTAGATTGGAAGAAAGCTATTATATTATCAATTATAACAACTTTATCTGCACCTGCTGGATCCTATCTTGCTCAATTTATAAATCAGATATATATCTGGTATGTATATTTTGCCTCGGTTGTTTATCTGGCATACAGGCTTTTCAGGCCAGTAAAGGAGAGACCTGGTAAGGAAAATTTTAAAATGGCTCTTATCCTTGCGATACCTATTTCTATTTTGAGTGGATTCTTAGGCGTCGGGCCTGGATTTCTTCTGATGCCAACTTTAATTTTAGTAGGTTTTGAGGCAAAGAGGGCTGCGGGGATAAATGCTTTTGCAGTATGCCCACCGTCTTTTTCGGCTTTGATACCACATATTTCCACTGCACATTGGAATGTTAGCTTGACGATACCGCTTCTCGTGGTAGGGGCAATTGGTTCTTTTCTTGGTGCAAGGATTACAAGCCTCTATGTCCCGAGCGGAAGAATTAAACAACTATTTGGAATCCTGATAGTAATTACTACACTCTATAAGATTTATACATTGATGAGATGAGAAATTTTCTTAACAGCCGGTTAAAAATGCATTTTTGTCACCCTGAATTTATTTCAAGGTCTCACAATCCATTGTTTTTAATAGATGCTGAAACAAGTT
>JBNAVX010000047.1:0-18255 GCA_049700155.1 Thermodesulfovibrionales bacterium | reverse complement strand
AGAATTTACCTCGGAGGCTCGATTTTAATTGAGCCGAGAATGAGCGAGAATACTGTATCTGCCAATTACTCATAAATTTATGAATTAAGTGGGATAGATTAAATCTCGTATTGACTTTAGAAATCTTTAATTTTTATTATATAGAAATAAAAAAATATTATAAATCTTATAAGAAAAATGGGAATAGAAGATCATAAACTAAAAGTTTTCTGTACTGTAGCAGAGACCAAAAGTTTTTCAAAGACCTCTGAGATCATCCACCTTACCCAACCAGCTGTAAGCTTACAGATCCAAGCCCTTGAAGAAATGTATGAAACAAAATTATTCGATAGGTCATCAAGTAAAGTTACATTAACTCCTGCAGGAGAGGTCCTCTATAAATATGCTAAAGAGATACTGGCTCTTTATGCATCTGCAGAAAAAGTAATAGGAGAAATGACAGGTTTAGTTAAAGGAAGTATCACAATTGGTGCAGGTTCTACCATCGGGAACTATCTATTACCAAGTGTAATTTCAGATTTTAGAAAGACACACCCGAAGATTAAAGTAAATCTTTTTGTTGCTAATATGCAGAGGGTGATTGAGCTACTTAATGCAGGGAATATAAATGTTGGTCTTGTAGAGGGTGATGTAAAAAGGCAGAAGTTGGTGGTCGAAAAACTTCTTTCTGATGAGCTCTTAGTTATTGTCCCTGTGCACCATCCATGGGCTAAGAGAAAAGAGGTATCTGTAACAGAGCTGATTAATGAACCATTTATACTCAGAGAAGCAGGTTCTGGAACAAGACAGACGATAGAAAAGTTCCTTTTGCGACATGGAATTACACTTCAAGACATGAAGGTTTCAATGGTTCTTGGCAGTACACAGGCTATTAAAGAGGCTGTAGAGAATGGTTTAGGTATCTCAATAATATCCCGCTGGTCTGCGAGAAAAGAGATAAGGTTTGGAACCCTTCATATGCTAAACTTCAAAGAAGAAAAGATGTTAAGGAATTTCTCTCTTATTACTTATAAAAACTCTGTTTCATCTCATGCAACAGAGGAATTTCTTTCATATCTCAGGTCATATCCTTTTGATAAACTGCTTTCACAGTAGTTCTTTTTTCTGGTATATCCTGTAATCAATTTCTTGGAATATCCTGTTTTTATTCTCGATATCAAAAAGCCAATTCTCCGGGATGTTCCCTGAAATAATATATTCATAAAGCCTATTAAATGTTAGTGTATGCTCAGTAAACCTTTTTTTTGCGTATTCGCTGGAATTCCCGGAATACATCATAAATGCCCAGTCACTATGCTGTGATAGGAGGAGTTCCCTTAATGCTTGATTCAATGCCCTTTGTGTTATACTGTTCACTTTTGGAAATCTGCTTGCAAGATATATCATTCTTTCAGACATCTTATGAAGATGGCGATATATGTGTTTATTAGATGTATTCAACCATACTTCATTATATCCTTTATGTCCCCAGCTCGACATAGATGGCTGACATATCTGAAGTTGATTATAGAAAGATGAAGAAAGGCTTATATATTCTGAGGGTGTTATGGTTTTGAAATCTGTTTTCTTTTCATCTATTCTTCTTAATGTATATTCAAGCCAGTCTATTCCTTCAAACCACCAATGTCCAAATAATTCAGCATCATATGTTGCAACAATTATGGGTTGAAATCTGACATTGTTAAATTTGATATTTCCTTTAAGAAAAGCAATCTGAAATTCCCTGTTGAGTATAAAGTTGTTCGCATGTTCAATAGCCTTCTTCTTTGCCTGTATTATATTGTAGGGTTTTTTATTATTAGTTTTCCCTGTTATCCTGTAATATTTCAAACCAGTATATGTCCTTTTCCCATCAGGGTTTATGTAGGGCTTTATGTATTCAAGCTCGAGGTCAAATCCTATATCTCTGTAAAAGTCTCTGTAAAAGACATCACCGGGGTAACCATCTGTTGATGACCATACCTGTTTTGACGTCTCAACATCTCTGCCAAAAGCCAGAGACCCTGATGGACAGATGACAGGTGCATATACACCGTATATGGGTAATGGTCTCCCAAAGATTATTCCATGGGTATCCAGAAAGAAAAATTCTATTCCTTCCTCTTTTAAGTATTTATCAATACCAGGGGCATACCCACATTCAGGAAGCCAGATTCCTTTTGGATATCTGTTGAAATTCTTTTTAAAGTGTTTCTTTGCAATCTTGATCTGAGTCCTTACTGCTCGAGGACAGATTAATAAGTTAGGAAGAAAGGCATGAGTAGCTGCTGATGTAATAATCTCCAATCTCCCACTGTCCTGCACATCTTTAAAAGCTGAAGTAAGGTCTTTCTTATATACATCTTCAAAAAGATATTTAATCTTTTTGAATCGTCCATTATACATCCTGACAATAGGCTCAAAATGTATGTCACCTTTTGTTCTATAAAGTTCCTTTTCTGAAAGTTCTATGAGCCTTTCAATATACTTCTGGTATCTATTTCTCAGGAGGGAGTCATTAAACATCTCGATAAGGGAAGGACTTAACGAGATAGTAATCTTAAAATCAACATTGTCATTTATCAGTCTTTCAAAGGTATTGAGTAAAGGGATGTATGTTTCTGTTATTGCCTCATAAAACCAGTTTTCTTCGTGAAAATAATCATATTCAGGATGTCTCACGTAAGGGAGATGGGCATGAAGAACCAAACATAAATAACCTTTATGCATAGATTTCATTTTTTCTATTAGACCTGAAACCATAGATGAATCACTTTATTTATGAGCCATGCAAGAATAGCACACATTGGCAATGTGAGTATCCAGGCGAGTACAATCTTTTTCCCTATTCCCCATCTGACGGCTGATAGCCTTTTAGTTGCTCCTACACCCATTATGGCAGTTGCTATTACATGTGTTGTACTGACAGGAAGACCGAGGTGGCTTGCCCCTAAAATAATTGCAGTGGCAGATGTCTCAGCGGCAAAACCATGGACAGGCTCTAATTTTGCCATGCTAATACCCATCGTTTTAATTACCTTCCATCCACCGATTGCTGTTCCAAGCCCCATTGCAAGGGCACATATTATTATTACCCAAAATGGAACTTCTAAAGAATGAAGAAACCCCCCACTTACAAGAGAAAGTGTAATGATGCCCATTACTTTCTGTGCATCATTGCTACCATGACTGAATGCCATAAATCCTGAAGATAGTAGCTGAAACCTCCCAAAATACTTATTGATAGTGCCCACTGGAAGCATCCCAAAAAATTTCAATATAAGACGCATCATAAAAAAACCAAAGATGATCCCAATTATCGGAGACACAAGAAGGGAAGAAAATATCTGTGCAAGTCCAGCAATATTGAGAATCTTTAAGCCTCCATATGAGACTGATGCACCTATGAGACCTCCAATAAGAGCGTGAGATGCACTTATAGGTAGACCTAAAATTGTCATTAAAGTATTCCAGAAAATTCCAGAAGAAAGGGCTGATAGTATTACTAATTCTGTTACAGCCTTTGGATCAACAACTCCTTTACCAATAGTCTTTGCTACTGCTGTTGTTAAGAATGCACCGAGAATATTCATTATCACTGCGAGCAATACAGCATGTGGGGGTTTGAGTACCCTTGTTGAGACGACAGTGGCAATAGCATTTGCAGCATCATTATATCCATTACTTATGTCGAAGAGGATGGCGAGTACTACGATAACAACAATGATTGTCTCAGGCATGCTTGAGCACTATAGCTTCAAGTACATTTGCAACATCTTCACATTTATCTGATGCATCCTCAAGGTGCTCATAAATCTCTTTCCACTTTATTATAAAAACACAATCCTGCGCTTCATCAAACAATATTCCCAGTGCATCTCTGAATGTCCTGTCTATTCTATTTTCAAGCCTGTTTATCTCTATACAATATTCCTGAACATGAGAATATTTTTTCTCCCTAAGCTTTTTTATTGCTTTCTGTATTACTTCAGTGGTCATAAGAAGGTCTTTTGCCATCTCCATCGCTTCTTTTGTGGGGGATTTTATCTTGAATACCATAACCCTCTCTGTAGCAGCCCAGATCAAATCAAGCACATCATCTAAATGGGAGGCAAGGGTATATAAATCTTCTCTATCTATTGGTGTTATAAAGGTTTTATTGAGTTTTTTAATAATCTCATGGGTCAGGATATCACCCTCTTGCTCTATCTCATAGATTTCTTTTGTCTTAACCTCAATATTATCAAATGTTTCAGAGTGCATAAGGTTAAAGAAAAGAGAAGCTGCTTTAGAAAGATTTGCTGCAACCATATCGAAGATCTCAAAAAAGTCTATTTCTTTCGGGAATATACCCAGTTTCATAGCATGCCTTTCAGGCCTTTATTTATTTAAAACAAATAATCATAAATGAAGGACAGCAGGAATGTCAAATTGAGGATTTAGAATAATGGGTTACAATATTTGACTAAATTTTAAGACTATTTTATAGTTAAATCTATGGTTCAGAGTATGACAGGCTTTGGAAGTGCGGAAAAAAATGGCTTCAGAGTAGAAATCCGCTCCTTGAACCACAGGTTCATCGACATCTCTATAAAAATACCACCTTACCTGAGTCAGTATGACATCCCATTGAGAAATATTATTAAAGAGAGATTCCAGAGAGGAAAATTCGATGTTACTATCTCTACAGACAATCATAGTTTTTTACAGATAACTATAAACAAGGAAATGGCAAAAAAGATATATAATGCATTTCAGGAACTGCAAAAGGAACTTTCTATCCCAGGACAGATAAATATAGATACTCTTGTGGGATACAGAGAAATTTTTGTGGAGGAGATACCTCAATTTAACATAGATTCTCTGTTTGAAGCCTTTCATGAGGCTATCTCTAACCTTGAAGCCATGAGACTCAAGGAAGGAAAAATGCTCTCAGAGGAGCAGTTACAAAGGATAGATTTGCTGAATAGAATGAATAATAAAATAAAATCTCTGACACCACATCTATTGGAAAGATATAAAGAAAAGTTTTCTGAGAGGTTGTCATTTATACTTGGGACGAAAGATATAGACAATGCAAGAGTGATGCAAGAGGCGGCAATAATGGCTGAGAAGCTTGATATAACAGAAGAAGTAAATAGAATAGAAAATCATATAAAACAGTTCTTTGAGACATTAAATTCTGGGAATGCCATAGGAAGAAAACTTGACTTTCTCCTTCAAGAGATTGGAAGAGAAATTAATACTATAGCATCAAAATCAGACGATTATACAATATCAAGCCTTACAGTAGATATGAGGATTGAGATTGAAAAGATGAGAGAACAGGTTCAGAATATACAATAAAGGGAGTATTTATGAAAAAAGGTGATGTAAGCCCTGTGCTTGTCAATATAGGCTTTGGCAACGTTGTTGCATCTTCAAAGGTAGTAGCAATTGTTACTCCTGGTTCTGCTCCAATGCGCAGACTAAGAGAAGAGGCTAAAAAGAGAGGGAAATTAATTGATGCTACTGAGGGAAGGCGCACACGTTCAATAATAGTGACTGATAGTGATCATATCATCCTCTCAGCGCTCCAGGCAGAGACTATTACCCAGAGATTTATTGAAGGTAAAGAGGCGATTGAAGAAGAATAAAGGTATTCTCTTTATAGTCTCTGGACCATCTGGAGCAGGGAAAACAACTCTTTATAAAGAAGTAGCTTCGTCTCTCCCAAACTTGAGGCATTCTGTTTCTTATACTACAAGACGACCTCGTCCAGGAGAGGTCAATGACAGAGATTATACATTTATCAGCAGAGAAGAATTTAGTGAGATGATTGAAAGCGGTGAATTTGCTGAATGGGCTGAGATACACGGTGAATTTTATGGCACTTCAAAGAAAAGGCTTGAAGATATCATGAATTCAGGTATTGATGTTATCCTGGACATTGATGTTCGGGGGGCAAGTCAGCTTAAAGAGAAATACCATGGTGGTGTTTATATCTTTGTTCTCCCTCCTTCCATAGAAGTTTTGAAAGAAAGGCTCGAAAAGCGAATGGCCGATTCTAAAGAAGAGATAGAAAAAAGACTGAGAGTTGCTTCTGAAGAGATAAAAAGGTATAGAGAATATGATTATGTTATAGTAAATAGAGTTTTGGAAGATGCCTTAAAAGAACTTTCAGCAATAATAATCTCTAAAAGACTGAGCAGTGATAGGATTGATCCTGATTGGATCGAGACAAATTTTTTAAAAGGAGGTAAAGATGGATATAGTCTCTCTACCAGTTGAATATGATAGAAGTAAGATTGATGGTAAATACAGGATTGTTGCTATAGCCTCGCAGAGGGCAAAGGACCTTTCTTTAGGAGCAAAACCCAAAATAAAGACAAAATCAAAAAAGATTACAACAATAGCTATTGAAGAGGCTATTACAAATGCTATTGAATTCCTGACAGGTGAACAGGCGAAAAAGGCAAAAGAAGAAGCCAAGAGACTTGACTACAGAAGACTGCTTGAGGAAAAGATGAAGGAAACCCCTGCAGAGGAGGCAACTGAACTCGAAAAAGACCTCAAAGTCTATTTACATGAAAAAGAAACAACAGAAAGAAATACCCTTGAAGAAATTTTCGGTGAAAAGAGAGAAGAAAACTTTGAGGAATAGCTCTGTCCTCCTTGGTGTTAGTGGAGGAGTAGCCTGTTACAAATCTATTGAACTGACAAGGAGACTCAGAGATGAGGGAGCAAAAGTCAATGTTGTAATGACTGAAGCGTCTAAAAAATTCGTAACACCTCTGTCTTTTGAGATAGCTTCTCAGAATAAGGTTTACACAGACTTATTTGATGAGCCCATGGTCCACATAGCTCTTCCCGCTAATGCTGATATAATGGTTGTGGCACCTGCGACTGCAAATACAATATCTAAATTCGCAAAGGGTATTGCTGATAATCTCCTTACCACCTGTTTTCTCTCATTCAAAGGAAAGGTAATTCTTGCACCTTCCATGAACTGGAGGATGTATAAGAATCCTATCTTCCAGGAAAATTTGAATTATCTGATCTCAAGAGGTGTTGTCCAGGTTGGACCTGAAGAGGGTAACCTTGCTTGTGATGAAGAAGGTGTGGGAAGAATGGCAGAAGTCCCTGAGATAATTGAGGCTATAAGGTCTGCTTTATGTAATAAAGACCTTGCTGGAGAGAGAATACTTGTGACGGCTGGACCCACAAGAGAATATATTGACCCTGTCAGATTTATATCTAATAGGTCATCAGGGAAGATGGGTTATGCAATAGCAAGGGCTGCACTCAGGAGAGGTGCAGAGGTAGTTCTTATAAGCGGACCTTCCTCTTTATGTCAGCCAAAAGGGCTGAAGAAATTTATCCCTGTAGAGACAACAGAAGAGATGATTAATGCTGTATATAAGGAACTTGAATATTCAACTGTGCTCATTATGTCAGCAGCAGTTTCTGATTTTAAACCAGAAAAAAAGTCTTTTAAAAAAATTGAAAAATCTGGCGAAATGCAATTAAGACTGATACAAACACCTGATATACTTTCTGAGATAGGAAGAAGAAAAAACAAGCCATTTATCATTGGTTTTTCAGCAGAGACAGGAAATAAAATAGAAAGGGCAAAAAAGAAACTAAAGGAAAAAAATATGGATATGATCATATTTAATGATATTACAGAAAAAGGTTCAGGTTTTGAGGTTGATACAAATAAGGTTGTCATTATTGATAGAAGAAGAGAGACAAGACTTCCACTTATGAGTAAAGATTCTGTAGCAGATGAAATACTAAACAGGTTTGTCGAACTTAGAACTTGACTTTTTACAACTTTTTGAGGAATATTCTTCATAACGATTATGCCATTTAATGATATTGAGAGATTAAAAGAAAGAATTGAGAAAGATCCGAACTCCAAACTCTTTGTCCCTCTTGCTGAAGAATATAAAAAGGCAGGTATGTTAGAAGAAGCTGTTGATGTACTTTTAAAAGGACTTGAAAGACACCCTAATTATATGAGTGCAAGGGTATCTCTTGGTAAGATATATCTTGAAAAAGGTCTGTTAAACGAGGCAAGCCAGGAATTTGAGAAGGTTGTGAGTGCCATACCAGAGAATCTATATGCACATAAGAAACTCGCTGAGATATATGAAAGTCTCGACAACAAACCTAAGGCGATAGAAGAACTAAGAACTGTATTGAGATTAAATCCAATAGATGAAGTAGCAGCCAAGACCCTTGCTTCTTTAGAGGAAAGCCTTAAGGATGTTCAAAAGACAGAAGAAAAAGCCGAGGTCTTTATAGAATTAGGACAATCTGAAACCTCTGTTATTGGACATATTAAAGAAAAAGAAATAGAGAATATACCATCTATTGAGAAAGAAGTTTCTGAGGATCCTCTTTCGTTAATAAAAGATGCTGATATCCTTATATCTCAGGGCAGGTATATGGAGGCATTTGAAAAATACAGGAAAATTTTGTCATTTGAACCTGAAAATAGATATGTATTACAACGCTTTGAGGAACTTAAGGCACTTCTTAAGGTTTTAGGAAAGGGTGAAGAAAACTTGATTTCAAAGCTTAATACCTTTCTTAATGGAATTAAAAAGAGGCGCAATGAGTTTTTCAGCACCCCTTAGAAGGACTCTCTTTAAAAAATGAATGTCTTAGTCATCCATGGTCCTAACCTAAATCTCCTCGGGAAAAGAGAAACAGGAATCTATGGTAAAAAGTCACTCAAAGAAATAAATAGAGATATCACGAAGACTGCTTCAGAATTAGGCGTTAAGGTCAGGATATCTCAGTTTAATAGTGAGGGCGAAATAATAGAAGCAATCCAGAAAGGAGACTATGATGCCCTGATCATAAATCCTGCAGCATATACACACACAAGTATAGCGATAAGGGATGCAATACTATCAGTGGGTAAACCTGCAATAGAGGTTCATCTTTCAAATATATACAAGCGTGAGGAATTCAGAAAGAGATCTTTTATATCTGATGTAGCTATAGGTCAGATAAGTGGCTTTGGACCTGATAGTTACCTCCTTGCCTTAAGAGCAGTAAAAAGTATCCTGTCTAAATAAGTCATTCTCTTTTAACCCCTCCCATCTAAAAAGAAGGGTGAAGGGGTGTGTAAAAAAAGATATATAATTTCTCTAAAAAACTTTATTTGGACAAGTTTGTTGCTCATTGTAATTTGATTATTGATGATTAATCAGTTATTGTATTTTGGTTATTGATTATTCAGGTTTTCTAAATATGATTAAGATACCTGTTAATAATTATTTATCAAGGCAGGCTCTTTTAAAAGAATCTCTGAAGAGAAAGAGGATTAATGCCTTCCTTGTCAGTGAAATTAATAATATAAGATATCTTACAGGCTTCACAGGCTCATCTGCAGTATTGTTGATTACAGAGAAGGAAAACATATTTATAACTGACTTTAGATATCAGGAACAGGCGGAAAAAGAGGTATTTGGATGGGATATCCACATTGCAAAAGGAGGGGTGATAAAAGCTTTAAAGAATATATCTCATAAACTCGGGATTAAGATACTCGGCTTTGAATTATCTTTATCCTTTGAATTTTATAAAAGATTGTCTGAAAAAATAACTTTAAAGGGATATAGGGGGGTTATTGAAAATTTAAGAAAGATAAAAGATATGGAAGAGATAAGTTTAATAAAAGAGGCTGTGAAGAGGGCTGAGAAGGCTTTTATGGATGTAAAGCTATATATCAGAGAGGGGACAAAGGAGACCAACCTATCCCGCAGACTTGAAGAAAGACTTAAGAAAAGGGGATGCAGACGCATACCTTTTGAGGTAATTGTCGCATCGGGTAAAAACTCTGCTATGCCACATGCAAGACCAACTGAAAAGAAATTGAAAAAAGGTGACTTTGTAATATTAGACTGGGGTGGAGAGGCAGAAGGCTATTTTTCTGATATGACGAGGACATTACTCATAAATGGTAAAAATATCAGGAAGAAAATAGAAATTTACAACATTGTATTAAAGGCAAACAAGAATGCTATTAAGCATACTTATCCTGGAGTAAAGTCATCTGAAGTTGATGGATGTGCAAGGGATATTATCAACAAAGGAGGTTATGGTAAATACTTTGGGCATGGAACAGGACATGGAATAGGGCTTCAGGTTCATGAACTACCACGTATAACACGGAATGTGAATGAGGTTATTAAACCAAACATGGTCTTTACTATAGAACCCGGTATATATCTGCCGGATACTGGGGGAGTAAGGATAGAGGATATGGTATTGGTAAGGTCTGATGGTGTTGAAATATTGACAACGCTTCCCAAAGAACTTGAAATAATATAATGTTTTTAAAAATGTAAAATAGAATTTTATCTGAAGATATGATAAAGTATTGAAATTTTAAACTTTTCTTTGGGGTATAAATATGGTTTCGACAAGTGATTTTAGAAAAGGGTTGAAGATAGAATTTAAAGGAGAACCTTGCGAGATAATAGACTTTCAGCACGTCAAGATGGGTAGAGGCGGAGCTATAGTCAGGACAAAACTGAGGAGTCTCAAGACAGGGAGTATCCTTGAAGAGACTTTCAGGTCTGGTGAAAAATTAGAGACACCACAACTTGAAGAGAGAAAGATGCGATATCTCTATAAACAGGATGATACTTATTATTTTATGGATGAGGAGACATATGAACAGATACCTATCACTGTTGATCAGCTTGGTGAAACGAAGAAATTCCTTAAAGAAAATATGGTAGTAGGGGTTCTTTACTGGAAAGATAAACCATTGAGTGTAGAGCTTCCCACCTTTGTTGAATTAGTCGTTATTAAAACAGACCCTGCAGGGTTTAAAGGGGATACTGCATCATCAGGGAATAAACCCGCAACTTTAGAAACAGGGGCTGTTGTCAAAGTCCCTTTCCATATAAATGAGGGAGATACTATAAAGATTGACACAAGGACGTCTGAATATATTGAAAGGGTGAAGTAATGGAACTTGAGGATTTAAAAGAACTGATTGAATATCTCAAGGATACAGATATTACTGAGATCTCTGTAGAAAAAGACGGAACAAAGATAAAGATTAAAAGAGAAAAGTTTTTACCTTCGGTTGAGATCCCAGCTCAGAAATTTGTGAGTCACCAGGAGAAAGTTATAGGCAAGACAGAGGAGGAAACAAGAATAATAACTGTGACTTCTCCTATTGTAGGCACATTTTATAGGGCACCTTCTCCTGAAGCTGATCCATTCGTTGAGGTTGGCTCTAAAGTTAAGAAGGGACAGGTACTGTGCATAATTGAAGCGATGAAACTTATGAATGAGATCGAGAGTGATGTTGATGGCATCGTTATAAAGATATTAGTAGAAAATGGTCAACCTGTAGAATATGGTGAGCCACTTTTTCTTATTGAACCTTTATAAGCAAATCACTGATAGCTAAGAGTTAAAAGTAGGCTGAATAATATGAAACTATTCAAAAAAGTCTTGATAGCAAGCCGTGGTGAGATCGCTGTAAGGATTATACGTTCCTGCAGAGAATTAGGTATAAAGACTGTAGCTGTATATTCAGATATTGAGAAGGATTCCCTCCATGTAAAACTTGCAGATGAATCAGTATGCATAGGACCTGCAAGTCCTGACCAGAGTTATTTGAATATCCCTGCTATACTGAGCACTGCAGAGATAACAGATTCAGATGCTGTCCATCCTGGATACGGCTTTCTTTCAGAGAATTACCATTTTGCAGAGGCATGCATTACCTCAGGATTAACATTTATAGGACCTTCTCCTGAGAATATTAGGCTTGGTGGTGATAAGGCAAAGGCGAGACAGATAATGAAGAGAAAGGGTGTTCCTGTTGTACCCGGAAGTGACGGTCCTGTTGCTAATGAAGAGATCGCTATGAAGATAGCAAAAAAGATAGGATTCCCGATTGTATTAAAGGCTTCAGCAGGTGGAGGTGGTCGTGGTATGAGAATAGTAAGAGACGAGAAAGAGCTTGAGCAGGCATTCTATATGGCACAGAGAGAAGCCCTGACAACCTTTGGAAATAGCGAACTTTATATAGAGAAATACATTCCAGACGCAAGACATATAGAAGTACAAATTATGGCAGATAACAAAGGCAATATAATCCATCTTAATGAGAGAGACTGTTCAATACAGAGGAGACACCAGAAGCTTATCGAGGAATCACCCTCTCCTTTTTCAGTATCAGAGAAATTCAGGAAAAAGATAGGAGAGCTTGGTGTAAAAGCTGCTCGTGCTATAAAGTATAGAAATGTGGGTACAGTAGAGTTTATTGTGAACCACGATAGTAATATCTATTTTATGGAAATGAATACAAGGATTCAGGTTGAACATCCTGTTACTGAAGAAGTTACTGGTATTGATATTGTAAAGGAACAGATTAAACTTGCTGCTGGATTTCCACTTGAGTATAAACAGTCACAGATAAGACCTTCTGGTCACGCTATAGAATGCAGAATTAATGCAGAAGACCCTGAAAGATTTATGCCTTCTTCGGGAAAGATAACCTTCCTTTCGCTTCCAGGAGGACCAGGTGTCAGAGTAGATACTGCCATTTATACAGGTTATGTAATACCTCCTCACTACGATTCTCTCATAGCAAAACTTATTGTACATGGAAAAGATAGACAAGAGGCTATTGTCCGAATGAGGCGTTCCCTGGATGAATTTATTATAGAGGGGGTTAAGACAACTATTCCATTCCATAAAAAGGTCTTGAACAATCCTGATTTTATAAAAGGAGACTTTGATACTAATTTTTTAGAAAAGTTGAATAGCTCAAATCAAAATGGGCTTTCTCTTTCTATTGCAAAAAGTTAGTATATTATCAACTTTAAAAAGCAGTCAAAGGGCACGGGTCACGAATTATATCTAACCCATATTATTCATATAATTTTTGGTAGATGCTGTATTGGAGTGGCTTTAAATTCTTTTATCAAATATATGTATTTAGGCGGATTATGTTTTATAACTGACCCTGTATTATCTAACCTTTCATTTGAGGATATGGCAAGAAAGGTCCTTGAAGGAGGAGTTAGATGGATTCAGTATCGTGACAAGTTCAAGACAAGACGCGAGATTTTTGAAGAAGCATTAAGACTGAGGAGACTCACTACAGAGTATAATGCCATATATATAGTAAATGATTATGTAGATATTGCTTATTGTGCTGAGGCTGATGGTGTGCATCTTGGTCAGGATGACTTACCTTTAAAAGAGGCACGCAAAATAGTTGGCAAGAAGAAGATCATTGGTCTCTCAACACATAATCTTGCACAGGCAATTGAGGCAGAAAAAGAGGGTGCTGATTATATAGGGTTTGGACCTGTTTTCAAGACAACTACAAAAGATGCAGGTAAACCAAAAGGCTTAGAGATACTGCAAGAGGTTAAAGCAAAGGTGAAGATACCTGTTGTTGCAATAGGAGGGATAAATCTTGAAAATATAATGTCTGTTCTTTCTACAGGAGTTGATGCTATTGCTGTTGCATCAGGAATACTTAAAGGAGATATAGACAACAATGTAAGACAATTTATGCAGATTTTAAAGAAAAGATAATGGAGAATAAGAAAGTTCGCGAACATTGGAGAAGCAGGATAGGTCTTATCTTAGCAATGGCTGGTAATGCCATCGGTCTTGGAAACTTTTTAAGATTTCCGGGGAAGGCAGCGGGAAATGGGGGTGGTGCATTCATGATTCCTTACTTTATCTCCCTGATTCTAATGGCAATCCCCCTTATGTGGCTTGAATGGGCTCAGGGTAGATATGGAGGCATGAGGGGACATGGAACAACACCCGGTATATTCCAGTCTATGTGGAAGAACCCTGTCGCAAAATATCTCGGAGTTCTTGGAATATTTATCCCTACTGTTATTGTTATTTACTATACCTACATAGGAAGCTGGACACTCGGCTATAGTATTTATAGTCTGCTTGACCTGTTACCAAAGGTTGATAAGTCAGTTCTCCAACCAGGGATGAGTCCTAAAGATATATCCGAGATTATTCTCCAGCCATTTGAGTCATTTCGGATTGCGTATTCAGGAAAGATAAAAGGAGAATTCCTCCAGGTACAGAATTTTACTTATATTATCTTTATATTCACATTAATATCGAGCTTATGGGTTCTGATGAAAGGTGTCTCAAAAGGGATAGAGGTATTTGCCAAGATTGCTATGCCAGTACTTTTTATACTTGCAATAATATTGGTCGTGCGGGTATTCACATTAGGTCACCCTGTTTCTGAACATTACGGGTCTATGAATGGATTTGCATTCCTCTGGGAGCCAAAATGGTTTATTGAACGAGATGGTAAAGAAGTATTTGTGCTTTTTGATGTACAGACATGGCTTGAGGCTGCAGGACAGGTCTTCTTTACCCTGAGTCTGGGAATGGGAGCTATCCAGTGTTATGCATCTTATCTCCGTGAAAATGATGATGTTGTTCTTTCAGGGCTTGCTACCACTTCTGCAAATGAGGTAGCAGAGGTTATCATAGGAGGTTCTATAGCTATCCCAGCAGCAGCTGCTTTTTTTGGTGTTGCCTCTGCTCAGGTAATAGCATCTCAGGGCTCTTTCTGCTTGGGCTTCACATCAATGCCTGCTATATTCGGTTTCCTTCCTGGAGGTAATCTTCTTGGTTTCCTTTGGTTTGGTCTACTCTTTTTAGCTGCTTTTACTTCTATTGTCGCGATGGCTCAACCGATGATTGCATTCCTTGAGGACGAAATAGGTATGAGCAGAGAAAAGGCAGCAGTACTCATGGGTATCTTATGGTTCTTGAGCAGTCATATCTGTATTTTTTTACGTGGTGGCTGGCAGGTGATGGACTTCTGGGCAGGGACATTTGGTCCTCCACTTCTTGCTTTTGTTGAGGTCATTATCATTATGTGGATTTTTGGAGGCAAAAAGATGTGGGATGAGATGCATCGTGGTGCACAACTTCATGCACCATTATTTTTTTATTATACGGCAAAGTTCATCACGCCTGTTTTTCTCGGTCTCATCTTATTTGCATGGATTTATCAAAATATTGCCAAGCCGATGTTTACAGGCACAATCTTTCAAAAGGCTTTAGAAGGAGTTGATATGGGGTGGGCTGTATGGGTGACCCGAATTTTCCTTCTACTTTTATTTATAATTATGTGTATCACTGTTTACCTGATAAGGCATAATCTTGTCAAAAAGGTATCAGAATGAGTTGGCAGGGATGGACATTCATGCTCCTTGCATGGTCATTTATTGGAATACTCTTCTTATATTCTTTCAAACGTATACTCTTTAATGATAAAAAAATTAAAAAAGAAAGGTTTGACAATAATCGAGACCATAAAAATAATAATATTTAGCAATGGATAATATCTTAAAGGCAGTTAAACAGCGAAGAAGCATTCGGGACTTCCAGAAAAGAAATATTCCAGGAGATATTATTGATAAACTTATTGAAGCCCTTATATGGGCACCGAGTGCAGGAAATCTTCAGGCAAGAAAATTTTATTTTATAAAAGATGAAGGAATAAAGAAAAAGATTGCAGACGCAGCCCTTAAACAGTATTTCATTGCTGAAGCACCGCTTGTTATAATTGGCTGTGCAGACAGTCGTATAGCAAATAAATATGGTGAGAGGGGAGTTAACCTTTACTCTATTCAGGATGTTGCATGTAGTCTTATGGGTATGATGCTTGTTGCTCATGAAAATGGATTGGGAAGTGTATGGGTTGGGGCATTTCATGAGAACAGGGTGTCTGATATCCTGAAATTGCCGAGACATCTAAGACCTGTTGCAATTGTATCAGTTGGTTATCCTTCAAAGATTCCATCCCCTCCTCCAAGGGTATCCAGAGAAGAGGCAGTGGAGTTTAGATAATAAGTACAGATTACGCAGATATTTAATCTGTGTAATCGGTTTACAGGAGGGTATTTATGAAGATTGCTGTTAACACTGGTGGTGGAGATGCCCCTGGACTTAATGCTGTAATACGGGGTATTGTTCTTGCTGCTCATCAGAAGAAATGGGAAGTTTATGGAATCAAGTATGGTTACAGAGGACTTATAGATACAAAGCAGATTGTCCACTTGACTCCTGAGGCTGTCCAGGATATCACGAATATCGGTGGTACTATTCTTGGTTCTGCGGTAAGGGGTGACCCTTTTAGATTTCCGATGGAAAAGGCTGATGGAACTGTAGTTGAAACAGATATATCTGACAAGGTGGTCTCAAATTTCAAGATGCTTGGCTTTGATGTTCTTATCGCTATTGGAGGAGATGGCAGTCTTAGCATAGCTAATAAGTTTCTTAAAAAGGGGATACCAGTCATAGGAATACCAAAGACCATTGACAATGATATAAGTGCAACTTCAGTTACATTTGGTTTTGATACTGCTGTTAGCACTGCTACAGAGGCTATTGATAAACTCCATACTACTGCGAAATCTCATGATAGGGTCATGGTCGTTGAGGTTATGGGAAGAAATGTTGGATGGATAGCATTACACTCGGGTGTTTCAGGTTCAGCAGATGTAATACTCATACCAGAGATACCTTTTGATATTGAAAAGGTCTGTCAGAAGATAAAACAGCTTGAGCTTATGGGAAAGAATTATGCGATCGTTGTTGTAGCTGAGGGTGCAAAACCTATTGGCGGTGATGTGACAGTAATCGAGAAGATACCCGGGGGTGGGGTAAGGCTTGGTGGTATAGGACAGAAGGTTGCAGATGAAATAGAGCAAAGAACAGGAAAAGAGACACGTGCGATGGTTCTCGGTCATATCCAGCGTGGAGGTTCTCCTACTACTTTTGACAGATTACTCTGTCTGAGGTTTGGAACAGCAGCAATCAGGCTTATTGAAGCAGGTCTCTTCGGTAGTATGGTGGCTCACAATACAGCAGGAATCACAGCAGTCCCAATAGAAGAAGCTATAGGTAGGATAAAATCTGTTCCTCTTGATTCAGATGTTATTCTGACTGCAAGATCCTTAGGTATAAGTTTTGGAGATTAGGAGGGAAATATTTATGGCAAAGGAGAGAAAGATAACCATTGCAATCCTCACTGGAGGGGGAGATGTGCCCGGTCTTAACCCCTGTATTAAAGCCCTTGTCTGCAGAGGAATAGATGAAGGTATGCGTGTTATCGGCATCCGAAGGGGATGGGATGGTCTGCTTTCATTTAATCCTGATGACCCTGAGTCCTATCAAAAAAATATAGTTGAACTGGACAAGCCATCTGTCCGAACAGTGGATAGATTTGGAGGGACTTTCTTACACACATCAAGGACAAATCCGAGTGCAGTCAAGTTTGAAAACACACCTGATTTCCTGAAAGACAGGTTTGATAAAGAAAAAAAGAAGATGGATTTCACATCGCATATCCTTTCTAACCTTGAAAAATTAGGGATTAATGTAGTGATACCAATTGGAGGTGATGACACCTTATCTTTTGCAGAACGTATACATCGTGAAGGTTTTCCAATAGTCGCAATCCCGAAGACAATGGACAACGATGTATTCGGCACAGATTATTGCATTGGATTTTCTACTGCTGTAACCCGCAGTGTCAATTTTATCCATGCACTGAGGACATCGGCAGGGTCACATGAAAGGATCGCAGTCGTAGAGCTTTTTGGAAGATATTGTGGAGAGACCTCTCTTATTTCTGCCTATCTATCAGGTGTTGACAGGGCAATTATATCAGAAGTTCCTTTTAACATAGAAAAACTTGCTGCATTTCTTGTGGAAGACAGGAAACAAAATCCGAGTAATTATGCAATGATGACCATCAGTGAAGGTGCAAAGATGGAAGGTGGAGAAATGGTCTTGAGTGGAGAGGCAGATGCATATGGACATAGAAGGCTTGGAGGAATAGGTGCAATTACAGCAGAAGCTATTAAAAAAATCACAGGGATTGATATAATCTTTCAGCCCCTTTTCTATCTTATGCGGAGTGGAACACCTGATTCCCTTGATCTGATGGTCGCTGTTAATTTCGCTAATATGGCAATTGATCTGATAAAAAAACAATCTACTGGAAGGCTTGTTGTCCTACGAAATGGACAGTACTCTGATGTTCCTATCAGCACTATAACAACAGGTTTGAAGAGAGTAGATGTTCGTGAACTATATGACATAGAACAATACCGCCCAAAAGTCAGACATGTAAGCGGTAAACCGATGTTCTTGTATTAACCTGAATAATTCATAAGTTTATGAATTAACCCATATTATTCATAAAATTTTTGGCAGATGCAGTGTTTGAGCGGATTTAAA
>JBNAVX010000046.1:0-18813 GCA_049700155.1 Thermodesulfovibrionales bacterium | reverse complement strand
GAATTTAAATCCGCTCAAATACTACATTTGCCAAAAATTTTATGAATAATATGGGCTAATAGAAGTGATATAAAGCGGGGTGAAGGGGTGTGTAAAAAAGAGTATGAAATTTTTCTAAAAGCTTATTTGGACAGATATGTCTTCAAATAAGGAGATATTAAATATGCATCAAGATGATGATGAAGATATAGTTTTATCAGAAGATGCGAAGATAGAGGGGATAAGAATGCTCGAAAGATTTATGAAGCTTGGTTTACTTGAAGTTTGGGAGGATGAGGATGATTCTGAAGAAACTGTTCTTGTTGACTGTGAAAACAGAAAACCTTATTGTAAGGCTGTATGCTGTAGTTTTACATTTGCACTTACAAAAGATGACCAACAGAAAGGCAGAATCAAATGGGATTCAGATAGACCTTATTTTATAAAAAAAGAAAAAGATGGTTTCTGTTACCACTTTGATAGGACGTTGTTAAGATGCAGGGTATGGAAAGACAGACCCTGTAGGTGTAGGAAATATGACTGCAGTAAAGATCATAATGTATGGATTGATTTTGAAAAGAAGATTATCAATAAAGGAGTATTCAAACATTTATCAAAAAACAAATAAAGCAAACAGGTATGATTTTAAAGTATAAACATATCACCTTTTTTGGGCACATGAGTTTTAAATCCGAATCTTTCATTCACAATATTACTGAATTGCATTGATACTTCTTCTTCTCCATGTACTATAAATACCTCGGGTGAATTTCTTAAAAAGGTTAGCCATTCTATAAGTTCTGCTTGGTCTGCATGAGCAGAAAAACCATTGATAGTATATATAGAGGCCTTGACAGCAATCTCTTCACCAAGTATATGAACAATCTTTGCTCCGTCTATAATTTTACGACCCAGTGTTCCTTTCCCCTGAAAACCTACAAATATTATGCTACATTCATCCCGCCACAGATTATGTTTCAGATGGTGTCTAATTCTTCCACCTTCACACATTCCGCTTCCAGCTATTACTATGATACCTGATTTAATTTTGTTCAATTGCATTGATTCTGTTACACTCTGAACGAAATGTAATTTTATTGAATCACTGTAGTCTTTTGTTGTGAAGAGTTTTTTAGCCTCTTCATCAAAACATTCAGGGTGTGAAAGATATATCTTTGTGGCTTCTTGTGCAAGTGGACTGTCAAGATATACATCAATATTAGAAAGTCTCTTTTCTCTGACAAGGTTATTCATGATATAGAGTAGTTCTTGTGTTCTTCCAACAGCAAAAGAGGGTATATATACATTTCCACCTTTTTTGAAGGTTGTTTTAATAGCGTCTACAAGCTCATCTATGCTTTCCTTCAGAGATTTATGAGACCTGTTACCATAAGTTGATTCTATCACAATAAAGTCTGCATCCTCAGGATTAAGAGGGTCTCTTATAATAGGGTTTCCTTTTTTGCCTATATCTCCTGAAAAAACTATCTTCTTATCTTTATAGCTATCATGAAACCACACTTCAAGCATACTAGAACCAAGAATATGACCTGCATCAAGAAATCTACATCTAATACCCTCACCAATATAAAAGATCTCATTATATTTTTTTACATCTATCAGGGGCATTACATTCCTGACGTCTTCTGACGTATAAAGAGGAATCACGGGAGGTTTATCTGCTCTTAATGCCTTTCGCGTGAGCCATTCTGCATCACTTTCCTGAATATGTGCTGAATCATAAAGCATTATTTCAAGAAGGTCTTTTGTGGCAGATGTTGTAAAGATCCTTCCTTTAAATCCCTCTTTTACGATTCTGGGTAGCATACCCGAGTGGTCAAGATGAGCATGTGTGATAAAAATATAATCAATTTCTTCAGGATTAAAAGAGAATGCAGCCCTGTTAATTTTTTCTACATCCTCGCCCTGAAACATTCCACATTCGACAAGCAATTTGGTTTCATTAGACTCCATGTAAAAACATGAACCTGTAACTGTCCTTACACCACCGAGAAATTTGAGTTTCACACCTATATACCTCCTTCACTTTCAGTCATAATAAGTAACTCTCACTTTCACCTATATTACTGTATCACACGTTTTTTCATAAGTCTGAAAGGATAAGGGCTTAATAGAATAATCACGACAATTATCCATATTATGTCAAATTGTGCTTTTAACAGATAACCCATTGAGAAAGAACGACATATGTTTACAAGGTGGTAGAGAGGTGTAAAAAATGCAATCTTTAATATCACAGGAGGAAGAGTATCAAGAGGAAAAAATATTCCTGAAAAGAGAAACATAGGTGTCATGAAGAGGGTATAGAAATAATTAAAAGAGTCTATGCCAGGGACTATAGCAGTAAAGATTATAGAAATTTCAGAAAATATTAATCCACCTATAAAAAGAAATGGGATGGCAAGGATTATCAATGGAGAATCTACAAGCCTGAAAAAGGAGATTACAAGCATTATAATCATTCCGTAGAATGCGCTCTTTGTGGCTCCCCAGATTATTTCTCCAGCAACTAAGTCATTAATATTGACAGGTGTTGCTAGGATTGCATCGAATGTCTTCTGATAAGTCATTCTAACATATGTCCCATATGTACATTCATAGGTTGCTGCAAACATAGAAGATGACGCAATTATTCCAGGGGCTATAAATTTTATATAAGGAGTTCCGTTTATCTCTTTAACAAATGCACCTAAACCAAGTCCAAGAGCTGCAAGATAAAGGATAGGTTCAACAAAATTCAGAGCTATACTCGATTTATAAAGCTTTGTATAGACTGTAAAATGTCTCTGCCAGACCCTGAATGCTCGCTTGATGTTCATATTACTCTTTAAGCTTTTTACCTGTTAACTTTAGATATACATCCTCAAGATTTCCTCCATACTTACTCATAAGATTTGCAGGAGAATCAATAGTCAATATCTTACCAGAATCCATGATTGCCACTCTATCACAGAGCTTTTCAGCCTCTTCCATGTAATGAGTTGTAATGATAAGGGTGACATTATTTGATTTCAGACAGTTCAATTTTTCCCAGACAGAGTGCCTGCTATGTGGGTCTAAGCCTGTAGTTGGCTCATCAAGAATAAGTAGCTCAGGATTGTTTATCAAAGCCCTTGCAAGAAGAAGTCTCCTTTTCATTCCTCCTGATAATCTTCTGATATTGACGTTTTCCTTTTCTTTCAATTCAACGAATTCAAGAAGTTCCTGGACGATATTTATAGATTCCTTTTTAGGTATATCAAAATATCTTGCATATACAATAAGATTCTCCAGTACTGATAGATCAGGGTCGAGATTATCTTCCTGAGGCATAACCCCTATTCTTGATTTTATAAAACCTGATCTTTCCAATACATTTATACCAAAAACTTTCAATTCGCCTGAAGAAGGAGGTATGAAACAATAGACCATTCGCATTACTGTAGTCTTCCCTGCTCCATTAGGTCCAAGGAAGCCAAAGCATTCACCCTTTAATATCTCAAAGTCTATGTTATCAATGGCCTTAAAATGTCCATAATATTTTGAGAGGTTTTTTGCTGTAACTATTTGCATTAAAATACTATAGTAAAAATTATAATTTTGAACAATCTGGAGTTTTATATATATTAAGAGCTTTCTGATTATCAGTCTTTTCGAAAATGACACTAATAGAATTCAAAAGGCGGTTGATAAAAAATAGCTCTCTGTTGTAGTATTAATTAAATTTTTTAAGGGGGAATTGAATGAAAGTAATCCTCAAAGAAGACATTAAACATCTTGGTAGAATGGGAGATATTGTGAATGTGGCTGTTGGGTATGCGAGGAACTATTTAATACCGAAAGGCCTTGCTGTGGAAGCAAATGAAAAGAATATCAAATCATTAGAGCACGAAAAGAGGATTATTGAGGAAAAAGCTAAAAAGATCAGAAAAACTGCACAGGATATTGCTTCAAGGATATCTTCTTTAACGATTTTTATTAAGTCAAAGGCTGGTGAAGAAGGTAAACTCTTTGGTTCTATAACATCAATGGACATCGCTGATGCACTTAAGAAAGAAGGAATTGAGATAGATAAAAAGAAAATTTTACTTGAAGAGCCCTTAAAAAGATTGGGCTCTTATACTGTAAATGTGAAACTGCATGCTGATGTTTCAGCACCTCTTAATGTTCAGATAGTGGAAGAATAATGAAGGAAATAGAATCCCAGTTAGAGAGGGTACCGCCTCAGAATGTTGAGGCAGAGCAGTCCATTTTGGGCGCCATCCTTATAGATAATGATGCTTTGCCAAAGGCATTGGAGATAATTGACAATGAAGACTTCTACAAGCTCTCACACAGAAAGATATTCAATGCTATGACTGAACTTTTTGAGAAAAACGAACCCATTGATCTTATAACTCTTACAGACTATCTGAGAAGGCAGAATGAATTGGATTCAATAGGTGGTATTTCTTATTTGTCATCTCTTGTGAATATGGTTCCTACTGCAGCAAATATTAAATATCACTCAAAGATTGTAAGAGAGAAGGCACTCCTTAGGGGTCTCCTCAAATCTGCAACAGAGATAGCGACTAAAGTATATGAAGATAATCTTGAAGCTGAAGAACTTGTTGATTATGCTGAGAAATCTATTTTTGATATTTCAGATAAGAGAGTAAAGACATCTTTTGTTACTCTCAAAGATGTGATTAAGGATAGTTTTGAGATGATAGAGCGCCTTTATGATAGAAAGGAGACAATAACTGGCATACCCTCTGGATTCAAGGACCTTGATGATCTAACGACCGGATTCCAGAGAGGTGACCTGATAGTGGTTGGTGGAAGACCTTCGATGGGAAAGACTGCTTTTGCACTTAATATTGCCCAGCATGTCGGTCTTGAACTGAAAGAACCTGTTGCTATATTCAGTCTTGAGATGGCAAAAGAACAACTTGCATTCAGGATGCTATGTTCTGAAGCAATGGTAAATTCAAACAGTATCAGAAAAGGATTCATAAAAAAGGAAGACTGGCATAAATTGACTGCAGCTGCAAGCAATCTTACAGGAGCACCGATTTTTATAGATGATTCATCAGGAATGACTGTTCTTGAATTGCGTGCAAAGGCAAGAAGGCTCAAGATGGAACATGGGCTCAGTCTTATTATAGTTGACTATCTTCAGTTAATGAGGGGGAAAGGGAATTTTGAAAGACGTGAACAGGAGATATCAGATATATCCCGTTCTTTAAAGGCACTTGCAAAGGAATTAAATGTTCCTGTCATTGCAGTAAGCCAGTTAAACAGGAGTGTGGAACAGCGTAGACCCCCGAAGCCTATCCTTGCTGATTTGAGGGAATCAGGAGCGATAGAACAGGATGCAGATGTGATACTGTTTCTATACAGAGATGAGATATATAATAAAGATAACCCTTCCAATAAAGGACAGGCGGAGGTTATTATTTCAAAACAGAGGAATGGACCGACAGGTATCGTTAATCTTGCATTTATCTCTAATTGCACAAGGTTTTTAAATATGTCTGATAGAGAATTCAGTCCACCTCTGGATGAAGAGGAGGCGTTTTGAGGAGACCCCCTGCAGTCGCTGGACAGTTTTATCATTCGTCTGCATCTAAATTGTCTCAACAAGTTGAACAATTTATAAACAAAAATGTCCAAAAAGAAAAGGCTATCGCAATTGTAGTTCCCCATGCAGGATTAATATATTCAGGACCAGTAGCAGGGGCTGTTTATTCATCTATAGAGTTTCCAAAAACATTTATCTTTATAGGTCCAAACCACACAGGTCTTGGAGAGAGGATATCGATAATGGAGTCTGGAGAATGGGAAATCCCAACCGGAACAATTCAAATTGATGAAAAGCTTTCCTATAGAATTGCAATGAATGTTCCTATAGTATCAAAAGATATAAAAGCACATTTATTTGAACATTCACTCGAAGTCCAACTTCCCTTTTTGCTCTATTTTTCAAAAGAGACAGAGATCGTGCCAATAGTCATTCTTTCAGCCTCTATAGAGGAATGTAGATTACTTGGAGAAGGCATAGCAAAAGCAGTTTCAAGTGCTGGATATCCGGTTATTGTTGCAGCAAGTTCGGATATGAGCCACTATGTGTCTCATGAGGTTGCAAAGGAGAGAGACAAAAAGGCAATTGAGAGGATTCTTTCCCTTGATCCAGAGGGGCTTTATGAGATAGTAATTAGAGAAAGGATATCAATGTGCGGTTATATTCCTACTACCGTTGTCCTTTTCGCAGCAAAGTCGCTTGGTGTTAGATCTGCAAAGCTTATCAGATATTCTACATCTGGTGAAGTAAGTGGGGATTATGAACATGTTGTTGGATATGCTGGTATTGTATTGAGATAAATTAGAATTTAGTAAAAAAATTATGGCAGATATAAAATGTGTGTAGCGTTTATAGGAATTCATGGAAAAAGACAAAAAGTTTTTAAAGAGTTTTTTGAAGACTTGCAAATAATTTCAACGAACAGTATTTGAGCTATCCTTGTTTTTTCAAAAACTTTTATGTTATTTTATTAAATCATGTATGCAATAATTGAGAATGGTGGAAAGCAGTATAAGGTTTCTCCAGGAGATAAAATCAGGATTGAGAGACTCTATGTTGAAAATGGGTCAGAAATAGTTCTTGACAGGGTTCTTATGGTCTCAAGAGATGGCGAAAGTGTTTTTGGTTCACCATATATAGAAGGAGCTCAGGTTATTGCGATTGTTGAAGGAAGCGGAAAGGCAAAGAAGGTTCTGGTATATAAACAGAAACCAAGAAAGTCTACAAAAAAACTTAGAGGACATAGACAACCTTATACTTCATTAAAAATTAAAGAGATTATCTTTGGAGGGACACATGGCACATAAAAAAGGTGTAGGTAGTTCAAGAAATGGACGTGATAGTGAATCAAAACGTCTTGGCGTGAAGAGATTTGGAGGACAATTTGTCCGTGCAGGAAATATCCTTGTGAGACAGAGGGGAACAAAGTTTCATCCAGGTATGAATGTTGGTAAAGGTTCAGACGATACCCTTTTCGCCAAGATAGATGGAATTGTAAATTTTGAAAGGAAAGACAGGACGAGATTGCGGATAAGTGTATATCCAGTTGAGCACCAAACAGCTCAATAATTAAGATTAATATTAAAGAGATTTAAAAGCGGGTTTAATCCGCTTTTTTTATTTCATCCAGATAATGCATTCATCACTTAAAGAAAAATCCAAAATTAAATTTTATTGCAACGTCTGTATTGAATTAATGTATTTTCAGGTTTAATTTATTTAAATTATGCAATTTGTTGACTATGTAAAGATTCATGTTAAGGCAGGTGATGGAGGCAAAGGGTGTGTTAGTTTCCGTAGAGAGAGATATGTACCAAGAGGTGGTCCTGACGGAGGGGATGGAGGAAGAGGTGGACATGTAATTATCATGGCAACTGAGAGACTTAACACCCTACTTGATCAAAAATATAAAAGGGAGTATAAGGCTGAGAGGGGAAAACATGGTAAAGGGAAAAAGATGGATGGTGAAGATGGTAAGGATTTGATTATAGATGTCCCTGTTGGAACGATAATAAAAGATGCAGTTACAGGTGAAATGATAGCAGATCTTGATTCCGAAGGTAGCTCTTGTATCGTAGCAAAAGGAGGGAAGGGGGGGCTTGGGAATGCCCATTTTGCCACGCCTGTAAGACAGGCACCAAGATTTACACGACCACCAGAAAAAGGAGAAGAAAAGTGGCTTATACTTGAATTGAAACTCCTTGCTGATGTTGGTTTGATAGGACTCCCCAATGCAGGAAAATCAATGCTCATATCTGTTATTTCATCTGCTAAACCCAAGGTTGCTGAATACCCTTTCACAACACTTGTTCCAAATCTTGGAGTTGTGAAGCTAAATGATTACAGGAGCTTTGTCGTTGCTGATATCCCTGGTTTGATAGAAGGGGCACACAGAGGGGCAGGACTTGGATTTCAGTTTTTAAGACATGTTGAAAGGACTTCTATACTTTTACATCTTGTTGACATATCTTATATGGGTAATGGAGATCCTGTTGAGAATCTTCATAAGATAAACAGAGAAATTGGATTATATAGTCCATTGCTTCTTGATAAACAACAGGCAGTTGTAGGAACGAAACTTGATATTGCAGATAAAAAGAGGCTTGACAGACTTAAAGAATACTGCAAAACTAATGGGGTGACTTTCTTTGCTGTATCATCAGTTACAGGAGAAGGAATTAGAAATCTTCTTAAATTTCTTGCAGAAAAGGTTGGAAAGAAAAAAGATGAAAAGGATTGTTGTAAAAATAGGAAGTAATATAGTTGCAGATACAAAAGATGGTCTTAATACAAGGCGAATATATTCTATTGCAAGAGATTTATCTCATATAAAAGAAAGTAAATATGACGTTGTTATTGTCTCATCAGGGGCTATCGCAGCAGGGATGAAAAAGCTTGGATTAAAAGAAAAGCCAAAGGATGTAAAATTAAAACAGGCTTCAGCAGCTATTGGACAGTCAAGTCTCATGTGGGCGTATGAGAAATGCTTTACAGATTTCAAAAAAAAGGTTGCACAAGTTCTTCTTACAGGAGATGATTTTTCTGATAGAAAAAGATATATAAACTCAAAGAATACTCTTACAACACTGCTTTCATATGGGGTAATTCCGATTGTGAATGAAAATGATACAGTTGCAACAGATGAGATTAAATTTGGAGACAATGATAACCTTGCTGCACTTGTAGCGAATCTTGTAGAGGCTGAAAGGTTAATAATATTATCAGATGTTGATGGTCTTTATACTGATGACCCGAAGAGTAATCCTGAAGCAAGAATTATCGAACGAGTTGAAGAGATAACACCTGAATTAGAGAAGAAGGCAAAAGGAGCTGGAAGTATAGTTGGGACAGGCGGAATGTATTCAAAATTGCTTGCAGCAAAAAAGGCTTTAAGTTATGGCGTTACTGTTCATATTATAAATGGAAAAAAGGAAGGTCTTCTTATTTCTCTTTTAAGTGGAAAACATACAGGAACAGTATTTATACCCAGCAAAGAAAGACTTTCTTCAAGAAAGGGATGGATTGCTTACAGTACACGTGCGAAAGGGAATATAGTTGTTGACGAAGGAGCAGTAAAGGCTATTATTTATGGAGGGAAAAGTTTGCTTCCATCGGGCATTATCTCTATAGAAGGTCAATTTGATATTGGTGATGCTGTATATTGTATTGATTCAAAAGGGAATCGAATCGCAAAAGGTCTGACGAATTATTCCTTTTCAGAAATAGAAAGAATTAAAGGCAGAAAAACATCTGAGATTGAGAAGATTCTCGGCTATAAATATTCAGATGAGATAATACATAGGGATAATCTGGTACTGGTATAAACTACAATTCAAGAAGGTATCAAAAAACAGTTAAATGGTATCTTGAAAATAAAGAATTAGTTAATAGCTTACGGGGTTAAAATATTTTTACCTTTATTTGACTGTTTTAATTATCCCTCCCCCTATTACTATATCTCCATCATAAAATACTGCACTTTGACCTGAAGCAGGAGCCCACTGTGGTCTATCAAAAACTATTCGAACACTCTGATGTGATATATGAGGCATAAGATGTAAGGCATATATATCATGCTCTTCACTTTTGCCTGTTGACAGTTGACTGTTAACAAAATATATTGTTGCAGGTTCTTCCTTCATAGTTGAACGAATCTTTACAAATGCCTTAAAAAAATCTCCTTCATCATCCATTAACCATTCTTTATCATCTTTTAAAAAAGGAGAAAATAATCTCTCAGGAGGAATAATCCAGTTTATGTCTTCAACAAAAAATTCATTTTTCTTAGCACTCTCCTGTGATCCTACATATACAGCATTTTTAAGAGAGTCAATCTTTACAACATAGAGAGGCTTTTTCTGTGCAATTCCAAGCCTTCTTCTCTGTCCTATAGTATAAGCATGAATCCCTTTATGTGTCCCTATCACATTACCCATCATATCAATAATTGGACCTGGCTTTCCTACAAGGGGGGAAAGCTTTTCTATAAATTTAAAATAATTTCTATCTTCAATAAAGCAGACCTCTTGACTTTCAGCTCTCATTGCAGCAGGAAGATTTAAGTCTCTTGCAATCTGTCTGACAACATCTTTTCTGTAACCTCCAAGGGGCAGTATTAACTTTCTAAGTTGCTCCTGTTTCAGTATATAAAGGACATAGGATTGGTCTTTCTTTGGATCAACTCCTTTTTTAAGTAAAGTCAGCGGATTGTTTTCACTATTTGCTCTCTGCTCTTCGTTCTTGGATGGTTCAACTCTTGCATAATGACCTGTAGCTATAAATTCAGCGCCTCTATTTTCAGCCTCTTTCATAAGAAGTGGAAACTTGATGAATCGGTTGCACAATATGCATGGATTAGGTGTTAGACCTGTAGCATAAGCATTCACAAAAGGTTCTATCACCTTTTCAACAAAATCATCTTTTACATCTGATACATGGTGTGGTATCCCAATATATTTAGCACTCTTTGCAGCTTCCTCAACAGCCTGAAGAGAACAACATGTCTTAAAATCATCCTTTCTTCTATTTTCCCATAATATAAAGCTAAGACCCTCAACCTCATACCCCTTTTCTCTCAGAAAATATGCTGCGACAGAAGAATCAACTCCACCGCTCATTCCTATAATAACTTTTGACATATCTAAATATAACAGATTGACCTGTTTTATTGTAACTACTACAATATCATCATGAAAAATATAGTCCTCACTGGGTTTATGGGAACGGGTAAGACTGTAGTGGGGAAAAGACTTTCCAAAATTCTTAAGATGGAACTTGTCGATGTAGACTCAGAAATTGAAAAATCAGAAAAGATGACAATAAATGAGATATTCAGAAGATTTGGCGAAACGAAGTTCAGAGATATAGAGACTGAGATGATAAAAAAGCTATCGAAAAGAAACAATGTAATAATCTCAACTGGTGGCGGAGCAGTCTTGAAAGAGGAAAACATGATTGCCCTGAAAGAAAAGGGCATCATTGTATGTCTTTTAGCAACGCCTGAAACAATCTTTAAAAGGACAAGTCACACATCTAACAGACCTCTGCTTCAGGTAGAAGACCCCTTAAGAAGAATAAAAGAGCTTTTAGATTACAGAAAGCCTTTTTATGAGAAGGCTGATATTATGATAGACACCGAAGGAAAGTCTCCATCTCAGATAGCAGATGAGATAATAGAAAAGATAAAGGAGGATAATGGAAAAAGTAAAGGTCAAGCTTAAAGAGAGAAGCTATGATATATGCATCGGGAAAGACATTCTGCGAGACATCGGTAATATAATCAGAACTTTTAGACTGAGTCCAAGGATTGCAATAGTGAGCAATCCCACTGTTTATCCTTTATATGGAAAAATTATTGAAGATTCTTTGAAAAAAACCGACTTTGATGTAACAGTTGTAACAATACCAGACGGAGAAGAATATAAAGACCTGCTATGGTTAGAACATATTTATAACAAGCTACTTATTGCTAAACTTGACAGGAAATCTACTCTTATAGCCCTGGGTGGAGGAGTTATAGGTGATATTACTGGTTTCGCTGCATCTACATACATGAGAGGTATTTCATATATTCAGATTCCAACCACGTTACTCGCACAGGTAGACAGTTCTGTAGGAGGTAAAACAGGTGTTAATCACCCACTTGGTAAGAACATGATTGGTACATTCTGGCAACCGAGGCTTGTATGGATTGATGTTAGTACTTTAAAGACTCTACCTAAAAGAGAATTCCTTGCAGGAATTGCAGAAATAATTAAATATGGTGTGATATGGGATAAAGATTTATTTAATTATCTTGAAGAAAAGAGAGAGAAGATTTTGAAACTCGATGAAAGATTGATTACGAATATTATCAGGCGCTCATGCGAGATAAAAGCAGGGATTGTTTCAAAGGATGAGAGGGAATCGGGTTTAAGGTCAATATTGAATTTTGGGCATACAATTGGTCATGCAATAGAGACTGTAACAGAGTACACAAGATACCTCCATGGTGAAGCAATTGCCATAGGAATGGGTCTTGAAGCTGAACTCGCTGGCAAACTCAAATTTATTAGCTTCGATAAAGTACATAGAATAAAGTCCCTTATTGAATCATATGGACTTCCTTCAAAAATCCCTGACGATATTAATAGACACCGTATTCTTTTATCGATGGAACTAGACAAAAAAGCTGTTGCAGGAGAGTTAAAATTTATTCTACCTGAAAGGATAGGGAAGGTGAAGATACATAAAGGCATTCCAGAAAAAGTGATAAAAGAGTTACTGCAAACAGATTAATTTAAAACATCTGGAGTGAGAACATTGGACAAAGCTAAACATATACTTGTAGTTGACGATGAGGCAGACATTGTTGAGCTTGTCTCATATAATCTCAGAAAAGAAGGCTTCATTATTGACTCAGCTTTTGATGGAGAGACAGCTCTTTCAATGATAAAAAAAGGGAGATTTGACCTTTTAATCCTTGATCTTATGCTCCCCGGTATCCAGGGAATGGAACTATGCCGAATTATCAGAAATGATCCAGAAATAGAAAATCTGCCTATTATTATGCTGACTGCAAAAGGAGAAGAAGTAGATAGGATACTCGGGCTTGAAATGGGCGCAGATGATTACATTGGAAAACCATTCAGCCCGAGGGAATTAGTTGCAAGAGTAAAGGCTGTTCTCCGGAGAACAAAAGAACAACCATCCATCAAAAAGGTTCTTAAGATTGGTGATATTGAAATAGATAAAGATAGATATATAGTCTCAGTAAAGGGTAAGCCTATTAAACTCAGTGCAACAGAATTCAAGCTACTGCTATTTCTTGCTGAGAGAAGAGGAAAGGTATTTAATCGAAACCAGCTTCTTGATGCGATATGGCATGATGAAGCTTTTGTTGAGCCAAGAACTGTTGATGTTCATATCAGAAGGTTAAGGGCACAGATTGAGGAAGACCCCTCAAACCCTAAATATATTAAGACCATGCGCAGTATAGGCTATTTCTTTGATGAAAGATAATGAAAGGAATTCTGTTCAGAAGAATCTTATTTTCCTACATCATCTTTACGTTTCTCATAGTTGTATTTCTTGAATTCTATCTTTCAAGTGTTATCAAAGATAACTATATATCAAAACTCAGAGAAAGCCTTACTATACAGGCACATTTAATTGCTGAAAAGATCCCTCCTTTTTTTAATAAGGACCTTGATGATTTCTGCAGGAGCTATAAAGAAAAGACTGGAGCAAGGATAACAGTCATAGATAGTTCAGGTCGTGTTTTAGGTGACTCAGATGAACCTTCGAAGAAAATGGAAAATCATTCTGACAGACCCGAGATAAGAGATGCCGCTTTAAGCGATTTTGGAAGTTCCATAAGATTCAGCAAGACCCTTAAGAAGGATTTATTATATCTTGCAATTTCATTTGATAGAGATACAGATAAATATTTCCTGAGGCTTTCTGTCCCGCTTCATGATGTCGAGAAAGCGATGAATAGAGTGAGGATCAGGATTATCATCGCATCTCTTGCATCTTTAGGAATAATCATTCTGATAGGGATAATACAGAGCAAAAGGATAACAAAAACTATAGAAGAGATAACAACATTTACAAAACAGGTTACCTCAGGGAATTATAAGAAGCGTTTATTACCGAATGAAAAAGATGAACTTGGTGAACTTGCAAGGAATATTAGTGAGATGGCACAGGAACTAAGCAATAGATTAGAACAGAGTGAAGAGGAGAAGCTTAAGATAGAAACAATTCTAAGGAATATGTCTGATGGCCTTATCCTTGTGGATACAAAAGGTAAAATATCTCTCATCAATTCTTCTGCTAAAGGCTTTTTTGGTATTGAATCTGACGTTGAGGGTAAGACCATAATGGAAGCATTGAGGAAGTCAGAACTTGTAGAGTCAATAGAAAATGTTGTTAAAAACAAACAAACAGTATCTCTTGAGATAGAGACCACTTATCCTGATAGGCTTTATCTTTTAACTACTGCAACTCCCTTTTTAGTCAAAGATGAAATATCAGGAGTAGTTATATTATTCCATAATATTACAAAACTCAAACACCTTGAGAATATCAGAAAAGATTTTGTTGCGAATGTCTCTCATGAAATAAAGACACCAATCACTGCAATAAAAGGCTTTGCAGAAACTCTATTAGAAGGGGCTATTGATGACAAGGAAAATGCTACAAAGTTTCTTGAAGCAATAAAAAACCATAGTGAGCGTTTGAATTCACTTGTGAATGATCTGCTTACTCTATCTCGAATTGAGCTTGGTGATATAAAGATACGCAAAGAGGATGTGAACCTTGATGAGATTGTTGATACAGTCTTTGCAATCTTAATGGATAAAGCAAGAAATAAAGGACTCTATCTGAAAAAAGATATATCTCCTGAAATCCATTATATAAAAGCAGATAAAGATAGATTGATACAGATATTCCTTAATCTTGTTGATAACGGAATCAAATTTACAGAAGATGGAGGAGTAACTATAAAAGTTCAAAGTTCAAAGTTCAAAGTTCAAAATTTAGGTAAAACAGTCTCTGAACTTAAAAGTCAATACTCCGAACTTGTAGATTTTGATTTTATTGAAATCTGTGTTGAGGATACAGGAATAGGTATTCCTAAGAAAGACATCCCCCGTCTTGGTGAAAGATTTTACAGGGTTGACAGGGCACGCTCAAGGGAGCTCGGAGGGACAGGTCTTGGTCTTGCAATTGTAAAACACCTTGTAAAAGCTCATGGTTGGGAGATGGTAATAGAAAGTACTCAGGGGATAGGAACAAAAGTGAGAATTCTTTGTCCTGCCTTTATTAGTTAACCTAACCCACTTAATTCATAAATTTATGAGTAACTGGCAGATGCAGTATTCTCGCTCATTCTCGGCTCGATTAAGATCGAGCCTCCGAGGTAAATTCTTTCTTCGAAAGAATTTAAATCCGCTCAAATACCACATCTGCCAAAGATTCTTATGAATAATATGGGCTAAATTTAATCTTTCCTTAATATTTCTGTAACAATCAGAATTTAAATTAGTTACATTATTTCGGATAATAATCGGATAATAAGCAGTAGCAAGGAGAAAAAAATTAGAAAAGGAGGAGAGATATGGGGAAGAGGTTGTTATGTTTGACTTTGACCATTTCTATTTTGATGTTTTTGTGTCAATTACTAAAGGCTGAAGAAATTACAAACCCGATTCTAAAAAAACTTGTTGAAAAAGGTATCCTGACACAGGAAGAGGCAATCTCAGTAATGCAGGAGATGAAAGGTGAATCAGTAAAAGAAGAGAAAAAAGTTGATGAAAAAATAGAAGAGAAAGTTACTGAAACTGCACCTGAAGATACAAGGGACATCAGTAAAGTTGTTCAGGCTCTCAAAGGTTGGAAGTTTGGATATCTTTGGTATCTTTCTTATCAGAATGGAGAGTCAGGTAATACTACTGGAGGCGATGGATTTAGCAGGTTTACAGTAAAACGAGGGTATATCAATATTGAGAAAGAATTTACCCCATGGTTCAGTGCAAGGATAACTCCTGATGTAAACCAGATGACGGATGATGGTAGTTTTGATGGTTCATATACTGTGAGGCTTAAATATCTGTATGGTAAGTTTAATTTTCCAGATTTTGCGTTCTTCACCAAACCTTATATTGAATTTGGTATTGTCCATATGCCGTGGCTCGACTATGAGGAGCATGTGAATTTCTACCGCTGTCAGGATACGATGTTTCTTGAGAGAAATGGAATATTCAATTCAGCAGATGTCGGATTAATGTTCGTTTCCCTAATAGGAGGGTTTATGGACGAAGATTATCAAAAAAAGGTTAACCATTATTACCCTGGTCGTTATGGAAGTATGTCTCTGGCTATTATGAATGGAGGGGGATATCATGCATCAGAGAAGAATGAAAACAAGGTTATTGAAGGAAGACTAACTATAAGGCCCTTACCTTACATTATTCCTGGATTACAGTTCTCTTATTTGGGAATATTTGGGAAAGGTAATAAGGAAACTGATCCTGATTGGAGGGTAAATCTCGGATTTGTAAGCTATGAGCATGAATATCTTGTGCTCACGGGTCAGTATTATGATGGTAAAGGCAACCAGAAGGGTGCTGATGAAAATGATAAAGATGGTTACTCCTTTTTTGCAGAAGTAAAGCCTCATAAGAAGTTCAGCATTATCGGAAGATATGATTACTTTGACCCTAATGATAATCTGAAAGAGGATGAAAACAGAAGATATATTGTAGGAGTTGCGTATCATTTATACAAGCAACATAAGAATATGATTGTCCTTGATTACGATACAGTAGATTATAAACAACCTGGCAAGTCTGATGATAAAAGGATTCAGTTAACTTTGCAGGTTGCTTATTAATATTTACCTATCTGACTGAAATAATTATCAAATAGAAGGAGATAAAATGTAACATAATTGTAACAAAATTGTAACACATATGTAACATTAGGTTAGTATCTTATAAACCGATAAGGAGGGATTTATGGTCCAGAAATTTTCAGTAGTTTTGCTCTCAGTGTTTATAATTTTGTCTTTTACAGGGCTTTCATGTGCCGGTGACCTCAGAATTGATGGTTCAACAACTGTTTTACCAGTTGCCCAGAAAGCAGCAGAGGTCTTTATGAAGAAATATCCTGATGTAAAGATATACGTTTCAGGAAGTGGTTCAGGAACTGGTATAAAGGCTCTTATTGATGGGACGACTGATATTGCGACAAGCTCAAGGGAGGCAAAAGATAAAGAAATAGCTTCAGGAAAAGAAAAAGGGGTTATTCTTACAGCACATAAAATTGCGTTTGATGGAATAGTACCCATCGTTCATCCTTCAATGAAATTAGATAATATAACTTTAGAACAGTTAAGAGATATTTATAATGGGAAAATCAGGACATGGAAAGAACTTGGAGGTCCTGACAGACCAATATCTGTTGTCTCAAGAGATACAAGTTCAGGGACTTATGAGGTATGGGAAGAAAAGGTTTTAAAGGGTGATAAAGTAAGACCTGATGCACTTCTTGTTGCATCTAATGGACAGGCGGTGCAAACTGTAGCCCAGAATAGATTTGCTATTGGATATATAGGAATCGGATATGTAGATAAAACCATAAAAGTATTGAAAGTAAATGGAAAGACTGCTTCTCCAGCAAGTGTTCGAAATGGTTCATGGCCCATTTCAAGACCGCTTTTTATGTACACAAATGGAAAGCCTGAGGGAGTAATATCAAAATTTATTGACTTTATGCTTTCTTTGGAAGGGCAGAAGATTGTCAATGAAGTAAAGTATGTGAGTATAAAATAAATAGTAAAAATTAAGAGGTAATTTTTGCCTTTAACTTGGCAGAAAAAAGAAAGGGCTGTTGAATTAATTGTCAGTTCTGTTGGTTTCATTTCTGTTATCATTCTTCTCTTAATAGGATTATTCCTCTTTAAAGAGGCATTCTCTATATTTTATAAAGCAGGTGTTACAAAGGTCATATTTGGAAAGACATGGTATCCAACTTATGACCCACCAAGTTTTGGAATGCTACCACTTATTATGGGTACTATAGCAGTAACTGTCCTTACTGCTATTTTAGCTATTCCCTTAGGTCTTGCAACTGCAGTATATATTGCAGAGGTTGCCCATTATAGGATTAAGGAGTTTTTAAAACCTATTATAGAAATGCTTGCAAGTTTTCCATCTGTTGTACTCGGTTTTTTCGGTATGGTTGTTATAGCGCCTATACTATCTAACTGGCTTTCGCCTATCCTTTCTGAGAGACTTCCAGAATTACTGAAAGAAACAGGAATCCCTTTTATCTCAACGACTCTTGCAGATTTTTGTTATAACAAATTTTTTATTTCCTCAGGGCTTAATGTATCTACTGCAGCTTTAATGCTCACTGTAAGGGCTATTCCTGTTGTTTCAAGTATTGCTGAGGATGCCCTTACTGCAGTTCCGCGAACTTATAGAGAGGCATCGTACTCTCTTGGTGCAAATAGGTGGGAAACTATATGGAGGGTTGTTATTCCTGCATCTTTATCGGGGTTGAGTGTTGCTGTGATCCTTGGTATTGGAACAATAATAGGTGAGACAATGATCGTTCTTATGGTTGCAGGTGGAGCAGCAGTAATACCTCACTGGATCTTTGACCCTGCCAGACCAATGCCTGCCGCCATTGCCGCAGAGATGGCAGAAGCACCATATCAAAGCTTACATTATCATGCCTTATTTGGTGTAGGTGCAATCCTTTTTATTATTACCTTTTTGTTGAGTCTGTTATCAGATTATATATCTAAACGATACAGGGCTATAAGAATAGGAGAAAAGGTGTGAAAGGAGAGGAGCTAATAAAGAGAAAAAAGTTTAATCTAAAAGAAGGTTTCTTTCTTTCTCTTATCAGGACTCTCGGTTTCACAGGTGCAATAATTCTGATAATTATACTCGTTTTCATTATTTATAATGGCATCAGTGTTTTAAGCTGGGATTTCATAACCCAATCTCCTGTTGATGCCATGACAAAAGGTGGTATTTTTCCTGTAATTATGGGAACTATCCTTCTCACTTTTATCTGTATGATTGTAGTTGTTCCAATCGGAGTGACAACAGCTATCTTCCTTGCTGAATATTCAAAACCAGGAGCTTTACTGAAGATAGTTATGATGTCAATTTATACCCTTGCGGGTATCTCTTCGGTAGTCTTTGGGCTCTTTGGACTAGCAGTGTTTGTTGTTGCCTTTCATTTAGGTATGAGTCTTATTGCTGGGTCAT
>JBNAVX010000045.1:0-18889 GCA_049700155.1 Thermodesulfovibrionales bacterium | reverse complement strand
CCAGACTTTAGTCGGGGAGCTTCACTCATAAATTTATGAATTAAGTGGGTTAGAAGACACTTTCATTTATACTCATAGTTCAATTTTTTGACAGACGAGAAGTTTTTGACTTTTATATTTTTAAAACATTTCAGAATGCTTTATTAATTTCTCAAAAAATTCAATCCTTATTTAAAAAGAAATAACTGGCAAAATAATTGCTTTGTCAATAATAAAAGAGATGAAGCAATCAAATAGTGCTACCTCAGAAAGGGAGTTTGATAGATGTTAAATGGAAAGAGCATTTACACAGCATTTTATGATTAATAAGATTGTTTTTTTGATTTCAACCCAGAGAAGCGGTACCAATTTTCTCGGTTCATGTCTAAATACCTCAGAATTAATCTTTGATGCCAATGAGGTGTTTCATGTTGATGACTTGAATGAAATGTTTCATATTGATGGTTTAAGTGAAATGAATTTCTGGATTTTTTTTACTAAATATATTTCTGACTATAAAGATCGTTTTGTATTCAGTGATAAACATTTAAGCGATATGTTTCAAAGATATTTTGAATGTATACAAGCAGCAACAGATAAACCCTATGTCTTGATTCATATGATGTATAACAACATGAACTTTATAAATAGGGTTTGGCATCATCCAGCTGATGATCCGTTTATTATTAGTTTTATCTTGAGATATAAATTACCAGTGATTCATCTTATTAGGGAAGATTTGCTTAGTTGTTTTTGTAGTTTAAAATTAGCACAAATAACTGAACGTTGGTATAGCATGCAACCAGCCCCTAAAAGTAAGGATCAACAGAAGATCTTGATAAATCTGGAAGAACTTAAACTTTATTTGCAGAAAACACTATTAATGAGAAAATATATTAGAGAAAAATTTGCCAGATATGATTACTATTTGGAACTAAAATATCCAGATATTGTTTCAACTTCAAACAATTCATTAACGAGAGAATGTCAAAAGGATATCTGTAACTTGTTGGGCATCGATTTTGACAATTTCAAGGTATCATCATCTCCATTAAAGAAAATTTCACCACCATTGGCTGATTATGTAATAAATTTAAAAGAAGCGACGGAATTCTATCAATCAGAGATAGGGAGGATTGGTGTTAGTTTTAAAAAAAAATCAGCATCGGCATCTTTTCGATCTAATGCTGTCAAAGTAACTTTTGTTGTATATGGTCCTAATCAGATAAATGGTCCTAATGTCTGGTTACAGAGATTTCTTCCTGAATTAGCCAAGTTTGGAATAGAACCTCATGCACTGTTTTTAATGAATTCTGATAAGCCTTGTGATGTTCTTAAGAACCTGAGACAGAACGGAATCAGATGCACTACAATTCAGAAACAGAAATATACTGAGCATAATATCATACAGATACTTAAGACACTTAAGGCTAACCCTCCAGATATATTTGTTCCAAATATGAGTGTTCCAGCGTATTTTGCCTCACGATGGATAAGAGATGCCGGGATTCCAACTGTAGGCACTCTGCATTCTGATGATAATTTTTACCATGAGCTAATAAGATATTTTGTTAATGGATTACCTGAATACCAGTTATCCGGGATTTTTTGTGTATCAAAATTCTTAGAAGAACTTGTTAAATCTGCGAGTAAAGGAAATTTAGAAATTCTCAGGTATTCTTATGGCATACATCTCCCACCCAATGTTGTAGAAGAACCTACAGACAGACTTAACCTTGTCTATACAGGAAGATTAATTCAGCGACAGAAGAGAATTTTTGATGTAATTACATCCTTAATTTATGTAGTAACGAGCATCCCTGATACTTATGCGACTATATATGGTGAAGATAGGGAAGGTGGAAGAGTAATAGAAACTATAAATAATCTAAACCTTGGAGAGAAGCTAAAATATGGAGGCCTGTTAGGAATAGATGAGATCTTCCCTGCACTGCTTAAACACCATGTGTTTGTCTTGCTATCAGACTATGAGGGACTTTCTATATCGCTTATGGAGGCAATGGGATGTGGGCTCGTGCCTATATGTACCAAAACAAGAAGCGGTGCGATGGAGATAATCAAGCATAATGAAAACGGTCTGTTGGTTGATAACCGTGAGGATGATTTTATTAATGCAGTTAAAAGGCTGAGGTATGAAAAGGGCCTCTGGTCAAGGCTGTCAAAAGCGGCAAGGGAAACTATAGAAAGAGAATATACAATTCAAGAATGTGCAAGCAGATGGGCAGAATTTTTGACAAAGTTGCTTAAACAATCTCAACCTAAAAGTCCTATCCATATTCCCAATATAAACGAAATAGACCTTCCTTCAATTAGGTTTTCGCAAGACGGGGTCTGTCGTGATGATAATAGAATTCCTGTGCAATGTACAAAAGAGAATATGGATATTTATCTTTTGAATTCAAGCACTTTAAGGTCTTTAAAAGAATTTCTGCCTCAGTGTATTGGGGTATTCCTTGACATCAGTTGTACTGAAATACCATATAAAAATTTAATTCTTGAAAATGCAGAAAGATATATAAGGCTGGATATTGAGGATACTTTAAATCAAAAAGTAAAACCGGATATATTCTGGGATAGGAGACATATCCCGCTCGCAGACAATTCAGTAGATTGCGTAATAGCCATAGAATTATTCCAGCATTTATCTGATGTTGAAACAGTATTAAAAGAGATCAGAAGAGTGCTTAAAACAGAAGGAAAAATGTTTTTTACTGTTCCTTTCTTGTGGCCCTTACATGATATGCCAAATGACGAATATAGATATACACCTGTCTCCTTGCAGAGACACCTTCATAATGCAGGATTCGATGATATTCAGATTAGAGCTCAGGGTGGTTGGGATGCAAGTCTTGCACAGATGATCGGACTTTGGCTGAAATATAGACCGATGAGTCCTGAAAGACGTGCTGAATTCACTGAAAAATTGTTCCCTTTATACAATGTACTTATTAATAATGAGATCCACAGAGAACAACCTGATTATAATGAAATGCTTAGATTGAATATCATGATTACAGGATTAATTGGGATAGCTACCAAACCACTCAAACATGAATCTTTATCAGAAAAAAAGCAAGATGCTGAAGAATATCCAATTTACAGTAGCACCTATTATTCTCCTGCATTAGCTAATCAGGTTCCTTGCGAACATGGCTCTGTTCTCGCAATAGTCATCCCAGCCCTTGGAGTAATATCAGAGACTTTTATTAGAAAACATATAGAGTATCTTCTCCCGGATAGAACAGTCATATTAACTTATAAGATTATAGACCCATCAGGTATTAAAAACCCGATTAAACTTATTCCTCCAACATATGGAGGCACAAAATATTCTTCTCAAACCACTGAGGAGATAGTCAGATTTCTCAAACAACATAAAGTAACCCATATCTTGAGTGAATATGGAGCAGAAAATTCTGGCATTATTGAATTAAACCGGCAATATACTAAACTACCTATTTTTGTCCATTTTCATGGGTATGATGCTTCTCAGGAACTGCGTAAACAGGCAATCGTTTCTTATTACCGTTGGATGAGTTCTCAGGTAACGGGAATTATTGCTGTCTCTCAACCGATGGCAAGGCGTCTCATTAATGTGGGCATACCAGAATCAAAAATCAAGGTTATTCATTATGGTATTGAACCACCAGAAAATGTTCTCTCAAAACCTGAGAAACAGCCATGTAAATTTATCTGTGTCTGCCGACTTGTAGCAAAAAAAGGACTTATCTATTTATTGCAGGCATTCAAAAAGGCATATTCAGAAGTACCTAACATTACGCTCGACATAATTGGTGAAGGACCTCTGCGGAGAAAGATAGAATCATTTATTAATGAACATAGATTAAGTCACGTGGTCCGGTTGCATGGACAAAAACCTAACTCATTTGTGAGTGATTTATTAGATGAATCAAGTGTTTATGTTCAACATTCTATAACAGACCCTGAAACTGGCGATGCTGAAGGACTACCTAATAGTATTCTTGAAGCTTCATCGCATGGTCTCCCTATCATTTCTACTCTTCATGAAGGAATACCAGAGGCAGTTCAACATGGGGTTACAGGCTTTTTAGTAGAAGAATGTGATTTTAAAAAGATGGCTGAATACATGGTGATACTCGCAAGGGACGGAGAACTCCGGAAAAAGATGGGGCTTGCAGGTAGAGAGAAGATTATTACCGAAGGCTTTACAGTCGATGCAATGATTAAATCCCTCAGAGATTTCATGAACCTCTCTTATATTACAGCTCCTTCTGAATTGACTTCTATTAATCAAATACAATCCGAGGTATTCTTAGAGACAGAGAAAAAATTCATTAGCATATGTATTCCAACATTTAACAGGGCGAGATTAATAAAAGATGCGATAGATAGTGTTCTTTCACAACAGTATTCAAATTATGAGATAGTTATTGTAGATGATGGTTCAATAGATGATACTGCTAATGTCATATCAAGCTATCATAACCCAAGAATAAGATACATTAGAAAAGAACATTCAGGCGCACCTTCAACAAGAAACATATGCATTAAAGAGGCAAGAGGAGACTATATCTTGTGGCTTGATTCTGATGATGTACTCCTTCCCGGGATACTTCAAACATATGCAGAAACTATTGACAAATCCCCTGATGTTGATGTGCTATATGGTGACCTGATAGTCACTGATGCACATCTTAATAATAGAAAGACTCTTGCTTACAGAGACTGGTATGGAAAATCAAAAGATTTAATCTCGTCTCTGATAAACGAAAATCCTGTCCCAAATCCGGGAGTGATGATTAGAAAGAAATGTTATGAAAGGTTTGGCAACTATGATGAGTCTTTTACACGTGCTCATGACTATGAGTTCTGGTCACGCATAGCAGGGAGGGCAACTTTCAAACATATAGGCAAGGTTGTAGCCAAATGGAGGTTACACGATTCAAATTGGGCAGGCGGGAAAGTAAAAGTAGATTTCAGTTATGAGGCAAGGGTTGTGAAAAAGATATTAGAGAGATATTCGCTAAAGGAAATATACCCTGATATAAACTGGAAAGATCCTGAAAATAAAGCTGAGGCTACTGCTCTATTACGTGTAGCAAGGCAATTAATGAAATGGGGTGACATTTCTTCAGCTATCCAGTATCTACAAAAAAGTCAGATTCTTGTCCCCGCTGAAGAAAAGGAAAAGATTTTACAGGATTTAAAATCAAAAATAGATGCAGGGATAAGGAGAGTGAAGCATCTTTTGCCAGTTGAAAGAAAGAAAAAACTAACTGTTACCTATCTAATCTCCAGTATTCTTGGTGTTACAGGAGGCAATCAGACCTTGCTTAATCAGGCAAATGCCTTAATTGACAGAGGACATAGTGTATATATTGTTACACATACTGAAAGACCTGATTACTTTACTATAAAGGCAAACATAATACATGTTCCTCGTAATGAGCCTATGTCAAATTATGTTCCAAAAAGCGATGTTGTGATCAGTACCTATTTCACTAATACTATAGAACTAACCAGAATTGATGCCCCTGTGAAAATTTACTTTGCCCAGGGAGACCAGTTCATCTTTGAGGATGAAACATCTCAGTTACCACCTGAAAAGGAAAGAAAAAAGAAGATCTTAAAAGAGCTTTCAAGGGCTTCATATCTTTATCCAGGGATCAAATTTATTGCAAACTCTCATAACCTTGCGAATGCTGTTGAGAAGGCATATGGACGTAAAGCAGATGCAATCCTGCCTGTATGTGTTGATAGTTCTATTTTCCATCCAGTTCCAAAGGAAAATAATGATGGGAGTATGCGTATTCTTGTTGTAGGTCCTGATACACTCGGTACTGATATGGAACCTTTGTTTTTCAAAGGTATAGCTGACATCAGAAAGGCACTTGATAAGTTGTCCTCAAAGAGAAATGATTTTGTCGTTGTCAGGATGTCAAATTCTGAACCTTTTATATTCAAGGATTTCCAGTGTGAATTCCATATTATGCCAGATGATAAAATGAAGACTTTTTTATATGGTACTGCTGATATTCTGGTGTATGCTTCTCATTATGATTCATGCCCGAGACCACCTCTTGAAGCTATGGCTTCTGGAGCTGCAGTAGTCTGCACAGAGACCTCTGGTGCACTCGAATACTGCCGAAATGGTGAAAACTGTCTCCTCGTTCCTGTAAAGTCTCCTGATTCAATATGTGAGGCAATAGAGAGATTAATGGATGACAAAGAATTGAGAGAAAAGTTAATCAGAGGTGGATTTGAGACCGCAAGAAGATATCCTCAGGAAAGAGAATGGAATGAAATGGAAGCTCTTCTTTATAAGTATTATTATGATGTTGTTAAACTAAAAGACATTATAAAAGGACTCACATCTATTATAATAGTGCTTGATGATGGTCAGGAGAACCTCAGAAAATGTATTCAATCAATAGAGAGATTTACCACAGAACCATTTGAAGTCCTTCTCGTATCTTACTCCAAGTCACATTCAATAACTGGTGTCAGGAACATGATACAGGGAAAACAGAACTATAAACTTATAGAAATGGGTAAGAATGCTGATAGGACAAAAAGTTGCAATCATGCTATAGAAGAATCATCCGGTGAGTATATACTTTTATTAAATAATAATGTGGTAGTTACAGAGGGCTGGCTTACAGGAATGCTCAGATGTCTGAATAGCTCACCTGATATTGGTATTGTTGGACCGATGATAAATAATACAGATGGGATTCAAAATGTTGGTTTTGATTCTTCCCAGTATCCTGATGAATTTGCAAAGAGATTTAGAGAAAGAAACATGTATCGGCGAATACCTACTAACAGGGTAGATGGTATATGCATGCTCTTTAAAAGAGAGTTGGTTGATAGGATTGGTCTTCTGGATGAAACACTTGTTGATGATAGTTCTATATGTTGTGATTTTTGTCTAAGGGCATCTCTTGAAGGTTATAAAAACCTTATAGCTGGAGATGTCTTCATCTATCATTATGGAGATACTGTTATCAGAAGAAACAGGAAGATTTTTAAGAAGAAATGGAGTGGAATAGATAGTAAAAGCCTCCTTGGAGAAAAGGTGCTCATTCTCAGTGTTCTTGAGGATGCATATATGTTGAATCATAAAGGAAAAGTAGATGCGGCTGTCTCAAAACTTTTTGAAGGTATTCAGCATTTTCCTAAAGAAAAAAGATTGTATTATGCCCTCTCAGAGATACTTATTGATACAAAGCAGTTCAAAGATGCATATGAATTGCTTAAAAGTATGAGATTTGTCGAAAACGATTTGAGAAGACTGGAATTACTCGGATATTGTTCAGAAGGGATAGAGAAATACAACGAGGCTGAAGAATATGCTGATTACATATTATCTATTAATCCAGCTTCTGCAATGGCACTAAACCTTAAAGGGATACTCGCATACAAAAAAGGAGATAATGAAAAAGCACAGGAGTTTTTTGATAAGGCAATTAATGCTGACCCCGGTTTTGGTGAACCATACACCAATAGTGGAGTATTAAGATGGGCTGGTGGAAGGCAAGAAGAGGCATTGGATTTACTTGAGAAAGGGTGCATATTGTCCCCAACAGTCAGTGACATTGTTACTCTTTACCATTCAGCAGTTTCTACTCTTAATAAGTTTGAACGGGCTGAAAAGGTATTTCAAGAGGCTCAAGCGTTCTACCCTTTTAATAGGAGGGTGACTTTTCTTCTGATAGATACCCTTTTACAACAGGGCAAATATGAGCTGGCAATGAAAGAAATAGAGAAAGCAATGGTAACATTTGACATAGAGGAAGGTATGCTTTCTGCAGCACTAAAGGTTCGGGATATACTCGGACCAAAAAAGATAAAAGATTCTTCCAGACCTGCACTTTCCCTTTGTATGATTGTGAAGAATGAGGAGGCATATATTGCACAGTGTCTTTTGAGTATTTCTCCAGTTGTGGATGAAATGATTATTGTGGATACTGGTTCATCAGACCGAACAAGGGAAATTGCAAAGGCATTTGGGGCACAGGTTTATGATTTCCAATGGACACATAACTTTGCTGAGGCGAGGAACTTTTCTCTATCTCATGCAAAAGGTGACTGGATATTTGTCCTTGATGCAGACGAGATAATATCATCAAGACATCACATACCAATAACTGAGCTGATTAAGAAAAAGAAATTGGTTGGTTATTCTTTTGTCACAAGAAATTATACATATAATGTGAATACAGAGGGCTGGGTTCCAAACGACGGAGAGTATGAAAAGGAAGAAGCAGCAGATGGATGGTTTCCGAGTCAGAAAGTAAGACTCTTTCCAAGGGACTCTCGTATTCGGTTTGAAAATCATGTCCATGAACTCGTGGAGCCTTCACTCAGAAGGGCTGGGATAGAGATAAAAAAATGTGATATCCCAATACATCACTATGGAAGACTGAATAAAGAAAGGGATACCTCAAAAGAAGAAATATATTATGAATTAGGAAAGGCAAAACTTCAGGAGAAGGGAGAAGATATACAGGCACTCTCCGAGCTTGCTGTTACTGCTGGAACAGTTGGGAAATATGAAGAGGCAATTGAATTGTGGCAGAAGGTGATTAGTCTGAAGCCTGATTTTGTGAAGGCATATGTGAATCTCGGTTATATATACTTACAAATTAATAGATTCGAAGATGCCCTTTTGATATCAAAAAAGGCTGTAGAGATTGCTCCCGAACAGAAGGAGACCCTGCTTAATTATGCAAGTTCTGAGCTTTATGCCGGAGATGTTAAGAAAGCCATCTATACACTTGAGCATCTCCTTAACAGGACTCCCGAATTCCCACCGGCTATAGGAGTACTTGCAGTATCTTACATCCTAACAGGTGAAAAGGATAAGGGACTTGAGAATATAGAAAAGATTAAAAGACTGGGGTTTAACTGTACTGAGTTTCTTTATAAACAGGCAAAGACCTTTATGTCTGCTAAAAGGAACCATTATGCATTATGTTTACTTGAGACTGCTATAGATAATGGTTTTATAAATGATGATATTAACCTTTTGCTTTCTGAATTAAGGACTGCAGGTGTGAAAGCCTGAAAAACTGAGATTTCTAAATCACGACTCCTCAGTCTTTTTTTACAGGCGAGCCCCTGAGACCTGCTGCAAGATTCATATTGATATTTATAATGATATTCAGTTTTTCCGGGGATGGTGATATCATCACCTCAAATATCCTTTTATCAATAAATGCACTGAGTCTCAGAATATCACGTCTCAGTTCTATCGGAAGAGGATTATCTTCCCTCATTAATTCTCCCTGGAATATGCTCCATACAAGCTGGTTAAACTTTAATGCCTCCTCCAGTTTCGCATCACGGTCAACTGAATCCCAGTTATCCTGACATTCCTTCAGTTTTAATGCAGCCTTTGTAAGCACAGCAGATTCTATCTCTCTGCCTGACATATTTGCTTTAAGTGCTTTTTGGTAAGACTCAACCTGTGCCGCGTACATTATTTAATACCTCCTGTTCATATCTTATTAGTTTTTGTGTCGTCTTAAGTGCCTGATAATATCTACTGCACAGAATATGCTCGCTTATCTGGTCTATCATGGGAAGAACTCTCGGTGCAAGGCCTAAAATCTCTCTTACTAATTTCCAGTATATGCTATGATATTCAGCCACATTTTCTTCATCAATATACATGAGTTGTATGATGAAATAGATTTTACGGCAAAGAGAGTTCGCATCTTTCTCTGACATTATATCCTTTTCACGCAATACAGGAACCCTGTTTTCTATTATTAAGTGGCTCCTTGAATTACTGTTTTTTATGACAGCGCCACCAATGATTATTCTCTCCCCTGGCTTTAAGGTAATCTTCAGTGCCACAGCAGATTCCCTTCATATAGAGGGGAGGCATTATACCTCCCCTCTTGTAAATCACTTAAAATAGTCGCAATATTGACTGCGCAGCCTGCGCAGCAAGGCTCAATGTTGTAGTACCGAGTGACTGACGCGTCTGTAGCATCAACATGTTCGCACCTTCCTCGTTCATATCTGCAAGAGTGAGCGTATCTGCTCCTGTCTGTAGTGTACTTATCATATTAGTTGTAAACTCCAGCCTTGTTGTAATAATAGACAGGTTCGATGATAAAGTTTTTGCCTGTGTCCTCAGGACATTCAGTGCATCATCAAGCTCTGCTACCGCAGCATCAAGGTTAGTAGAAATAGTAAAGTCAGTTGCAGCAGAGATATTTAAGTCACCATCAACAGTTGCATTAAATCCTACAACAGATATAGTATTACTACCATCTTCATTGAACTCAACTGTCAGGGTATCACCAGCAAGGAGGTTGACACCTTTATAACTTGAGTCAGATGAGAGGGCATCGATCTGGTCACGTATTTCATCATATTGTGTTTCAAGCTCATCAGCTTCTGTTGCACCTGCAGTCCTTGCAGCAGTAATCAGAGACTTTGCCTGCTGGACAAGGGATATAAGTGCCTTGATACCAGCATCCGCAGCCTTTAGAACCTGGATACCTTCATTCATACCATCTTTCCTCAGCGCGAGGTCAGATGCACGCTGCATATGCGACTGTGCAGCAAAATAATTAATTGGGTCATCCAAAGGACTATTGACCTTCTTACCAGTACTCAGACGTGTCTGTGTCCTGTTTAAAAGGTCAACGGTTTGCTGCAGGCTTATGAGGTTTGCCCGCATGCCAGCGGTTAAGGAAATATCACTAATAGCCATTCTTCACTCTCCTTTTTCTAAGGTTTTTTATGGCAATCCTTGCCACATCTGCCTCTAAACGGCATTTTTAATGGTCTCTTCTTATTCATCACCTCCTTTTAGACCATAATCTTCTGTCTCCAACTTATATCGGATTTTCTTAAAAAAACTTTAACCCTTTTAAAACTTTTCAGCTATTAAAGTTTTTAAGAAAATTTCCCGATAATATTAAGAGAAAAATATATTTAAAAAAGATTTAAGTCAGAAAATGACAAAGAAGGATTTCAAGATACTCATATCAGCTGATGATGATATCATGCGAGATGTCATCAAATCTTTGCTTTTAAAAGAAGGATATTCTGTCCTGTCTGCAAAGAGTGGACTCGATGCCATCAGAATACTGAGGGTTGAGGACATCAATCTTGTAATAACTGATTTGAGAATTCAGGGTGCTGATGGCATTGATGTCATGAGGCAGGCTGTAAAGATCAATCCATATATCTCTGTTGTTATCCTTACAACATTTTCAGATTTAGATGTCACTTTAGAGGCTGTAAAAGAAGGGGCATATGATTATCTTACAAAACCATTCAAGATTGAGGAGGTCTCTTTTCTGGTTGATAAGGCATTCAGGAGGACAGTCTTGATAAATGAAAACAGGGAACTCTTAAGATATATAAGAGACACATATCATGATATGGAGGTTATTAAGACAGCAGCACAGAGTAGAGACCCAGAGATTACACTCAACTGGATAGAGAGGATAGAAAGATTGAAGTCATTAAGTATCCTTACAGACCAAGAGGTTGAGGTGCTAAAGGAAAGGCTTGTCAAAGGGGTTTAGTTGTTAGTATGGGACTGAATAACGGAGAGTCTGTTACATACAGTGTTATGCCAGAGATTACAAAATACCCTGCAACTGTTGTCTCTGTTAATAATGAGACCATCATCCTGCAAACAGAAGATGTTATAAATATTGAGGAAGGGAAATATATTATTGTCACTGGATCAGACTCAAGGTATTACACTGAGGCTATAAGTTTAAAGGAAAATATCCTTACTCTAAGACATGTCTGGGAAGAGAAACGGAGTTACTTCAGGGTGGACGACACCTTTCCAGTAGAAGTGAAAAAGATAAGAGATGATGTGCCATACAGGAAATCAAAGATATTCAGAGGATATGATGTAGAAAGACCTGATATTGAGATACCTGATGAGACTATTAATCCAAAACTATGGCAGTTGCTCGTTGATATCAATAGCAAGTTAACGATGATCCTTGACAGGCTCCGTTTTGAGAGTGAAGGGTTTAAAAAGGGTGAAGAAAAGAAGGTAAATCTCAGTGCATCAGGTATGAGATTCACAATGAATGAGAGAGTTATGCCCGGTGACAAGCTTGAGATAAAGATGCTTCTACCAACAGGATACCCTGTTGGTATAGTTACTTATGGAGATGTGGTAAGGACGAATGATATTGGAAATGGTCAGTATGAGGTATCTGTCCATTTTTCTGATATGGATGAAGAGGTCAGGGAAGAGTTAATTAGATATGCTATCAATCGCCAGAGGGAATTAATCAGAAAAGAGAGGCAGAAGTAAAGTATAAAAACCTTTTAGATAATAAAGACCTTGCAGATTTCTTATGTTTGCAATAATAGGCATATTCATAGTTGCCGGTTCTGTCATATTCGGCTTTCTCCTTGAAAAAGGTAATCTACATGTCCTCTTCCAGCCTGCAGAGTTCATTATAATAATTGGCGCTGCAACAGGTTCTTTTTTTATAGCATCCCCACCTAAGGTCATCTCTGCTGTTATCAAAAACGTTGCATCAATTGCAAACTCTAAAAGCACAACTAAAGCAAAATATCTTGAACTCTTCTCGCTTCTCTATCAGTTATTCTCAAAGATAAGGAAGGAAGGTCTTATATCAATAGAGTCAGATATTGAAAATCCAGCAGATAGCCCTGTATTCAGTAAATATAAGAGCATCCTCTCACATAAACATATAATAAATTTTATATGTGATAACCTGAAGGTTATCATAACGACGAATGTAGTCCCTCATGAACTCGATAACCTGATGGAGATAGAGACAGAGACCTATCAACATGAGTCAATGATGCCTGCAAGGAGTGTTGCAAAGGTAGCAGATGCCCTGCCAGGGCTTGGTATTGTTGCAGCAGTTCTTGGCGTGGTTCTTACGATGGGTAAGATCGACCAGCCTCCGTCAGTTATAGGACACAGTATTGGTGCTGCGCTCGTTGGGACATTTCTTGGGGTGTTATTATGCTACGGATTTGTAGGACCAATTGCTACAAACCTTGAGCACAAGACAAAAGAGGAGGTTGTATTTTTTAAGATTGTAAAAGTGGCACTGGTTGCTTTTGTTGCAGGCTCACCACCCCAGATGGCAGTTGAGTTTGGTAGAAGGGTAATACCGGGGAAAGAAAGACCAACATTTGAAGAATTAGAAAATGAGATAAGAGGAAAGACAAAGTGAAAGATAGGGGACAAAATTTAATAATAAAAAAGATTGTAAAGAATGATGATGAAGAACCACATGGTGGTCAATGGAAGGTTGCGTATGCTGATTTTATTACTGCTCTTATGAGTTTCTTCCTTGTGTTATGGCTGGTAACTATGATAGCACCTGAAAAGAGGGCAAGGGTCGCTTCATACTTTAAGTATTTCAGTCTATTTGAGAAGAGCGGTCTCTCCCTTATGGATAAATCCAGTGAAATCTTTAATGAGGCTGGCGAATCCCGTAGAAAGGTTCCGAAAGAGATGACATTTTCATTTACTAACCCAGAAGAGTTTAAAAAGGCATTAAAGACATCGATAGAGGGAAGACTTGGAGATATCAAAGACCAGATATATGTTGATATCTTTGAAGGCGGAGTCCGTATACAGCTTGTTGACAAAGAAGGTAAACCAATGTTTGATGTAGGTTCACCAAAACCAACACCTATTGCGGAAAGGATACTACAGGTAATCGCTGAAAACATAGAAAACATGCCAAACCCAATCGCTATAGAAGGTCATACTGATTCTCTTTCCTATAATTCCAGTTATTACAATAACTGGGACCTTTCTACAGAACGTGCACTAACAGCAAGAAAGGTCTTAGAGGATTATGGACTGGACCCTGACCGATTTATACAGATTGCAGGATATTCAGACACACAACCACTTATAAAAGATAACCCAAAGGATCCAAGAAACAGAAGGATAAGTATAATCCTCAGATTCCCAAAACAATAAGGAATCTTTAATCTAACCCATATTATTCATAAAATCTTTGGCAGATGTAGTATTTGAGCGGATTTAAATTCTTTCGTAGAAAGAATTTACCTCGGAGGCTCGATTCTAATCGAGCCGAGAATGAGCGAGAATACTGCATCTGCCAATCACCATAAATTTATGAACTAAGTGGGCTAAAAACTGTCCTTTTTGGAAACACTCCTAAGTAGAGAGTTCTATATTATCCTTATAATTCATATAGTTATACTGCAGGCACTATTTTTGCTTCAAATATTATGTATGGAATTCTCTGGCGTTCATCTAAATTTATTTAATGTCTTCAAATTGAATATAGGGAGATTTTCCTTTAAGGATATATATTCGACTTCACCTGATTCTGATAAGATGAGAACAAAAACGGAACATATAAAGGATTCAGACTTAACATTATGTGATTCTTGTCCCCCATATGGTAATTGGTCTATCCCGAAGGGCTTATATATAGATATTTATGTCTGAGCCTCTAATTTTCTCTATTCTAACCCCACAGGATCAATCCGAGAGAATGTGGCTTGCTCAGCAAAGGATGGCTTGGCATGATGCGGATAAGGAATCCAAAACGACCCACCTCTTCACACGGTAGTTCTCCATAAAAGATGGTTCTGCTGTCTTCCTGTATAAAATTCTTTAGTGTAATCGTTGAACGGTCTATAAACTCTGCCTTTGAATCTACACGTCCATAATAGATATCAACTGATATATCTTTTGGAGAGATATGTCCGAGATTCATTGTAACTTCAACCTTTATGGAATTTCCTATCTCAATATTCTGCCTTACATCTACCTTTTTCTCTAAGATTTTTAACTGTTGCCAGTTTGACCTCATAAATTTTATCCATTCGCTGAGCTCACGACTTCTTTTAAATTTTTCAGCTTGAATCTGGCTCCAATCTATTGCTGACGGCAGATAAAAATTATGGACATACTCCTCGAGCATTCTATGGCTATTGAAATAGGAAGCAATATTCTGCATAGACCTTTTCATCATGCTAACCCACTCTGCAGGTAGGTTGTCCTTTCCTCTTTCATAAAAGAGTGGAACAACAGACTTTTCCAGTAGATTGTATATAGCCTGACTTTCAATATAGTCCTGATAGTCTTGATTCTCATATTCCTCTCCATCTCCAATAGCCCATCCAAGACCTGGCTGATACCCTTCTGCCCACCAACCATCCAGAACACTCATATTCAGCACACCATTTGCAGCTGCCTTCATCCCACTCGTTCCGCAAGCCTCTAATGGACGTTTAGGAGTATTAAGCCACACATCAGACCCCTGGACAAGATAACGTGCTACAATCATGTCATAGTCTTCAATAAAGACAATCCTGTGAAAAAATTCAGGTTGTCGGGCAATCTGAATAATATGTCTTATAAGCTCTTTACCATTTTGGTCCTGTGGATGTGCCTTGCCAGCAAAGATGATCTGAACAGGTCTTTCTGGGTCATTAAGAATTTTGGCAAGACGGGAAGGGTCTTTTAGAATAAGGTCACCACGTTTGTATGTAGCAAAACGCCTTGCAAAACCGATAGTAAGAGCCTGTGGATTGAGAACCTCTCCTGCTGCCTGTATCTCTCTCTTAGTTGCACCCCATCTCACTAATTGTTCCTGTAATTTTTTACGAGCAAAAGCAACCAATCTTTCTCTCCTGCGTTCATGAGTCCGCCAGAGTTCTAAATCCGGTATTCTGCTGACCCTTTCCCATACTTTGACATTGTCAGGGTCTTCAGACCATTGTTTACCTAAATAACGATCAAGGAGTATAGCCATATCTTTTGATATCCATGAAGGGATATGAACACCATTAGTAATATGCTCTATAGGAAGATCTACCTCGGGTAAGTCTGGCCAAATATTCCTCCACATTCGCCTTGATACATGTTTATGAAGATTACTGACACCGTTTATTCTGGCACTATTCTTAATTGCCATTACTGCCATGTTGAACGGTCCTGATGAGTCATGGATATTCTGTCTTCCCATCGAAAGAAAGGTCTCCATAGATATACCTAAAGAACTTATATAGTCACCAAGAAAAGATGAGATTAATGAGCGGTCGAATATGTCTATTCCAGCCTGAACAGGTGTATGGGTAGTAAAGACACTACTACAAAAAACAGATTCACGAGCTTCTTCAAAAGAAAGGAGGTTTTCTTCCATCAGCATGCGGATCCTTTCGAGCATGGCAAATGCAGAATGACCCTCATTCATATGGAAGATTGCTGGACGTATTTTTAATCTGGCTAATGCACGAACTCCTCCGATACCAAGCACAATCTCTTGTTTAAGGCGCATTTCTCTATCGCCACCATAAAGATAAGAGGTAATATCCCTGTCTTCATCAGAATTCAAAACAGTATTTGTGTCCAACATAAAGAGTGGAACCCTTCCAACCTGAATGCGCCATATACGTACCTTTATAATACGGTTCTTTATGGGCACATCAATCGCTAATGGATTACCTTCTTCGTCTCGCTCAAGTGTTATAGGAAGGGTATGAAAATCATTATCAGGATAGGTCTCCTGCTGCCATCCATCAGAATTCAGATACTGACGGAAATAACCCTTCTGGTAGAGTAAACCTATACCAACTATAGGAATGCGAAGATCACTCGCAGACTTCAAATGGTCTCCAGCTAAGATACCGAGCCCCCCAGAATAGATGGGGAGGCAGTCGGTAAGACCATATTCTGCTGAAAAATATGCTATTGTGAAATCAATAGGGGATTCGAGTCCGAAGTCATATGTCTTACCATCCTCCATATAACGTCTGAACTTTTCATATACCCTGTCCATCTCAAGCAGGAAGCCATCATCTTCTAAGAGTTCTGAAATACGTTTATTACTCAGTCTGCTTATCATCCCAAGAGGATTATGCCCGCTTTCTTCCCACAGAACAGGGTCTATGGAGCGGAAGAGCTCGATGCTTTCTAAATTCCAGCAGAACCAGAGGTTTTTAGAAATCTCAACTAAAGGATTTAACCTTTCAGGGAGCTTTGGGACTACAGTATAAAGAATTAAACCTTTATTATTCATAAGATATAATACATTATAATATATCGGACTTTACTGAAAATTATTTAGCTCAAATAATGCAGACATTGCTCGAACACATTCAAGGAACGTGTCCGTTGTCCGTGACCGTAAAGAATATTATTTTAGAAGTTTACTGGCTACGAATCCCGGACACGGATAAGTTTTATATATGAATTCTGATAAAAAAACTAACATTATATTCTCTGTCGGTGGAGGGAAGGGAGGAGTTGGCAAGAGCATATTTTCTATTGCCTTAGGAATATCACTTGCAAGGAATGGCTATAGTGTGATACTTATAGACCTTGACCTTGGTGCTGCAAATCTCCACACATACCTTAATATCTTTGGAAAGACACCAACGATTTCTGACTTCATATTTAAAAAGGTCTCATCTCTTGAGGATATCTTAATCAAGACTTCACAAAGAAATCTTTTGTTTATAAGCGGAGCAGATTTTGTCCCGGGTATGGCAAATCCTGCTCACTGGACAAAGTTAAAGATAATGAGACATATAAGGACCTTACCATCTGATTACATTATAATTGACCTTGGAGCAGGGGTCCATTTCAATGTCCTCGATTTTTTTGCAATATCTCATAGAGGTATAGTCATCACTGTCCCTGAGCCTGGAGCAGTTATGAATGCTTATAGTTTTGTGAAGGGGGTCCTGTTCAGAAGACTCCAAAATGTTTTCAGAAACCATCCTGATATTGGACCGATTATTGATGCAGAGACAAAGAGGTTAGAAAAAGAAGATGTATTAACACTTGATTGGTTTTGTGAGAAAGTTAAAAGCATATCGCCTGATGTGCTTCCACTGATTGAAGAAATAGGAAATACATTCTGTCCTTCACTCGTTGTAAATAGGATGTCTGAGGGGCAGACTCATATCCTTGTTGATAATTTTATATCCCTATGCAGGAGAAAGATTGGTATTGAAATAGATTTTATCGGGAATATCCCTGAAAGCAGAGAAATTACTTACTACCTTTTGAATATTCCAAAGTTTCTAAATATACCTGAAGGTAAGCCCTTTTACTCATCAATAGAGAGGATCGCAGAAAGATTGACAAGAACTACAAAAACAGACCTTCAAAAAGAAAAAATCTTTATTTATTCTGATGAAGAAATAGAAGAGTTTATCAGATTTATTGACTCTCTTGACGATAAATATTTCATAGGGACGAATAAGAATATATGGAAGCTGAGAATGTACTTCAAACCTTCACAGGTTTCTGAATTTCTTATGAGTCGTGGAATAAGCCATGAGTCATTTTATAAATTTTTGAGTAAGGATAATTAACCTCATAAATATATTTACAGGTGAAAGAGGTGAAACATGAATAATAAGTTACTAACGATAGTCAGTCTTTTTTTTATTTTTGCTCTCATCATTGAGCCGTCTTCGCTCAATGCAGGAGGATATTTCCTTACAGATAAAGATGGAAGAATAATCTCAGAAGACCCTGAAAAGACTCTCATTGTAAGTCCAACAGAAAAGACAATCATTTTCAATGATTATAATGGGACGAAAGTATTTGATATCCAATGGGATGCAAACGAAAAGACGATAATTGTAAAGGGTATCAATGTATATCTGAAGATCTATAGCAGCGGTAAGATAGAAAACTGGACAGAATTAAAAGAAGGCACTGAGGGGGAATATCCTATCTTAATAGAGCCTATTATACCTATTATGCCAAAATGACCTAATACATAACTCAAAAATTAACGTGAAATACAGAATAATTCTCATATGTTACCTAGAAATTAGAAATTTCATCAATTAAGGGTGCATCATGATGCATGAAAGTTACGTAAAAATCATTCTTGCACATATGGGAAACTATTTGTGCACA
>JBNAVX010000044.1:0-18903 GCA_049700155.1 Thermodesulfovibrionales bacterium | reverse complement strand
TAAGTGTCCAATTATGATTTTTACCAATAGTACACAAATGATTTTTCCGTAACAATAAATATTTTTCTTGACAAACAGAGCCACTTTTTTCATATACTGACCTGTGAGTTAAAAAACACTATTATTCAATTTTAAGGGGGGCAGTAACATGAAAAAATTAGTTTTGTCTTTTTTGATAGGCTTAATTTTTCTTACATTTTCATCTACTTCATCTACTTATGCAGAGCAGAAATCTCCTCTCGGTCTTTGGAATCTTGTAATGAAGCTGGATTACATTAACTTTACTGAGGATAGTGATAATGGTATCTATGCTGGAATTGAAGGATTTTATGAGATTCTTCCAAATTTGTATCTTGGCGCAGAGGTTGGATATGCAGATTCAATTAGTGAAGATGACATTTTTATTCCTATCGAATTAAATTTTAAATATGCATTAAAAATCAAACCTGATCTTGTTTTAGATATAGGTGCTGGTGGTTCTTATAATTATGCTGATGATGAAGACAGGGGAAGTGATTGGGTATTTGGTATCCAATTTTTTGGAGATTTACACTATATGATAAATAATTTCTTTATAGGTATAAATGTAAAATATCAGGTAACTGAACATTTTGAAAGTTCCAGCTATGATTTCAATAACTTAAGATTAGGTGGACAGTTTGGAATACTATTCTGATATTTAAAACTACTTCCTACTATTATGACAATAAAAGTTTTCAGGAAATCCAAGGTACTCTTTGCTTGACGCATTCGAGGCAGGATTCATCTGCTATTTTCATGCATAATTCAGGCTAATTACCTCGTACTGGCAATATGTAATATCTGTTAAATTTTAAATCGTACTCCCTTCTCCCATTAGACATTTTAACTATCCATGCATAACGGTAATTAGCCTGATGGGTCGTAGATGACCAGTAGTAAAAGCTATTCATATTCATGAAGCCTTGAGAATTAAGCCATTCTGCTGAATTAGGGACACCATAGTTTATAAGACTCTCAAGCTCTTTTACATCAGGGAGTCTCCAGTCTGAATAATTGGCAGTATATTCCATGCAGTTGTAATATTCTGGGTTGTTATTGAAGTAAGCTATTGTATCCAGTGAATTACTCCATTTTTTCTTCTTCAGGCATCCTCCATCCTTAAGCCACATAAGTCCTGTAAGATTATCTGTTATAGTGCCATCACCATTGTCTATGAATCTTGGCTCAGGCCAGTCGATCCCGGACTGTATATAACCGTCATCTCCTACAGCATAACTTACTACCTGTCCTGTCTTTGCTATTTCATAAAAGCCTTCTGTATCTCCATTTCTTACTGCTAAAATATTATAGTATCCATAAGATTTTAGGTAACGGATTTTTCTCCCATTAGACATTTTAACTATCCATGCATAACGGTAATTAGCCTGATGGGTCGTAGATGACCAGTAGTAAAAGCTATTCATATTCATGAAGCCTTGAGAATTAAGCCATTCTGCTGAATTAGGGACACCATAGTTTATAAGACTCTCAAGCTCTTTTACATCAGGGAGTCTCCAGTCTGAATAATTGGCAGTATATTCCATGCAGTTGTAATATTCTGGGTTGTTATTGAAGTAAGCTATTGTATCCAGTGAATTACTCCATTTTTTCTTCTTCAGGCATCCTCCATCCTTAAGCCACATAAGTCCTGTAAGATTATCTGTTATAGTGCCATCACCATTGTCTATGAATCTTGGCTCAGGCCAGTCGATCCCGGACTGTATATAACCGTCATCTCCTACAGCATAACTTACTACCTGTCCTGTTGTTGGAATTTTGATAGAAGATGCTTCCGAAGGTATTTCTATAGGTATTTCCTGAGATGTCTCCACAGGTATCGTCTTAATTGCCTCATTGGAATATCCACTCTCATTTCCAAATATATCATATGCAGTGACCGCAAAATAATAGGTTAATCCTTCTTTCAGATTATTAACTGTGTAATTTTTCACGTTACCAACATTAATACATTCAGAATAATTTCTTGATGAAGTACCATAGTAAACTTTATATCCTGCGAGGTCTGTGACAGGTGAACCATCATCATTTGTGGGAGGTTCATTCCAGAAAAGTATAGCAACACTAGCGCAAGCTGATGACCCGCCTAAGGTGGATAAATAAGTAACAAAAGTAAATAGGATGTAAAAAAAGAGGATACTTTTAATTTTTAATACTTTTCCGTCCATGTCTTTTCTGATACCCCCTTTCGTCATAATTAAAAAGCCGCCAGAGAATTTTCCCTCTGGCGGCTCGGCGGACATTAGACTTTTATGTCCACAGTCCCGTTGCTCTGCGTCCCCGCCTTTCGACGGGTTTGCTCTGAGCAGAGGTATTAACGATTAATCACGAAATTATCTTTTAAGTTTTTATTGCTTTTGGATTTGATTTAATATAAAAAATGAATTGACAGAGAGGCAGTGACAATAGTCACAGTATGATTAATACTTTTCAAGCAATTGAATTTTTTTATTTTAAGGAAGTAACAAACACCTCAAAAACTTCAGTGCTTCTTATTCTATTAGCAACAGATTCAGCTTCACTAAGGTTAGTGTATCTACCTACACATACCTTGTAAAGCTTTTTACCATCTTTTGTTTCAGAAGTAATCATATATGCATCATATCCTCTTTGGGTAAGATAGTATAAAAGGTAATTTGCATAAAATGGTTTACTGAAAGCACCAGCTTGAACTGTAAATACAGTTGGTTGCTCTTTAGGGAGAGGATTTTTACTGGAGAAATTTGCTGATATAATTAGATTTTCATTTACTGTTAATATACACTGGCCTTTGCCATTACATTTGTTACTTGACCAACCAGAAAATTTTGAATCCTCTTTTGGAGTTGCAGTAAGTGTTATAATAGTTCCTGGCTTATATACTCCCTTACAATCGGTACCACAATTAATCCCTTCAGGATTTGAAACTACCTTACCTTTTCCGGTCCCTTTTTTATCAACTATAAGACTATATCTTTCTAAAGATACTTCATCTGAAAAATCACTTTCATTTCTGTGTTTGTCATATGCAGTAACAGAAAAATAATATTTAAGACCGGGTTTAAGGTTACTAACTTTATAAGTAGTAACGTCACCTACATTAATTTTATTCTCATAATGGCGTGGACGCGTCCCGTAGTAAATATTATAGCCTTTTATATCATTAGCTTTGGTTCCATCAGCATTTGTTCTCGGAGGATACCATGAAAGTGTTATAGAATAAGAAAAGACTAATGAAGGATATAAAAAAAGGAATAAAGATACAAATATTTTTAATATTATGAGATTTATCATGCAAAATAATTCAAAGTCATATAGTAAACTCCTTTAAACTAAAACCTTTTGAATGTTTACTTTTAAAATCATTCTATAAATTTTTTATATTCAAAATAGCATTGTTCTTTAAACGATGATAAAAAATATCAAAATTTTCACGATATGTCAATCCATGTAAAGTTTGCGGAAGCACAACCTTTCCGCGATGCGTTCCTGCAGAATGTCATTCTAAACCTTAAAAATGTCATTCTGAACTCGTTTCAGAATCTTCAGGGCAAGATTGTTTCATAATCTCAAGGATTAATAAAAAAACATTACAAAGGACAACAGACAATTTAATTCTCACTGGGTAGATTTAAGAAAAGAATTACTATGAGATGCTGAAACAGGTTCAGCATGACAGTTTGGATTCTATTATGGAAGAGGTGATGTTTACCTCGTGACGGTAAGCCTTGACAAATTGACTTAATTTTATGTTATATAGATGCACGAATAATTATGGAGGTATGAAGAATGATAAGAAATAAGAAAGGTTTTACACTGATTGAACTGATTGTTATTATTGTAATTATTGGTATCCTGGCTGCAGTTGCAATCCCTAAATACCTTGATCTGACAAAAAGTTCAGCAGATGGTGCAGCAAGAGGTGTACTTGGAGGTCTAAGGAGTGCAAATAGCTTACTATTTGCTTCTCGTATAATTGGTGGTACAACTGCTGCATATGGATGGACAGATATAGTTAACAATGCACAGGTTCAGGGTGTTGAATATACGTATAATGCTACATACTTCACCATGACTGCAGGTGGCTATTCATATTCTTTTAGCCTCAGCCCGACAAATCCTCAAGCTCCTACTACCCCTGCAACTATTTACTGTGTTGCTACTACGACATGGTAAAGGATTGAAAATAAATTATTAATAAAGAGGTAAACATGCGTTTTAATAGAAAAGGGTTTACTTTGGTTGAATTAATTGTAATTATTGTAATAATCGGAATCCTTGCAGCAGTAGCTATACCACGGTATCTCGATCTAACCCAGCAGGCAGCAAATGGAACAGCAAGGGGAGTGTTAGGGTCATTAAGGAGTGCAAATGCCCTGATATTCAGCCAGCGAATTACTGGTGGGACAACAGCAACATATACTATGGGTGTTATTGCTGGGACAACAGGAATGGCAGAACTACGAGGATTTTCTTATACATATGATGCTGATAATTTTACGATGACTGTAGGAGGTTATGTATATACTTTTACTTTGACACCTACACCTCAGCCTCCTACTACATATGGATCAATATATGCTGCAACCGCTACATGGTAGAAAGATAGAAGTAAATCTTTGTGATTGATTTTCTAAAAGTAAATAAAATAAAGTTTAAATCTAATAATTTTCTGATTATTTTTATCTTTTTACCAATAGCCATCTTTTTTTTTATGATGTCCTGAGAGACAGATTTCTTTTCATAGAGAGAGACCTCGGACCATATTTCATCCCACCTCGATTCTTCTGGGTAGAAAGCATAAAGAATGGTGATTTTCCTCTATGGAATCCTTACCAGTTCTCTGGACATCCCTTTTTTGCAAACCCCCAAAATGCTATTTTATATCCTCTGAACAGTCTCTTCTTTGTCCTACCTTTTGACATTGCCTTTAACATCATCATTATTCTCCACTTTTTCCTTGGTGGCTTTTTCACATATCTTTTCCTAAAAGATTTGAAAGCGAGCAACACAGGGGCTATCATCTCAGGTCTTATATTTATGCTAAGTGGCTATCTCCTTTCTGTGCACTCCCTTCTTAGTTGTCTCTTATCTGTAATCTGGACCCCACTGATTATGATGTTTTTTAGAAGGGCGGTTGTATTTCCTGGATTTAAAAATAAAGTCGTTACAGGTATTTTCCTTACAATTTCCTTTCTCGGGGGTGGGGTAGAAATAGTGTATGGCATCTTCTTCATCCTTTTTTTCATGGTTGTTTTTCTAGTTTCTTACAATTCTTTTAAAAAGGACTATCTAATTGAAAAATTAAGATATGGTATAAAGACTCTGTTAATCGTCTCAATAATATTTCTAATCTTCTCTGCAGTCCAATTAGTCCCTTTTGTTGAATTGATATATCATTCTGTTAGGCATGGAGGTATCTCTTTCCATGAAGCAACAACATGGAGTTTTGCACTAAAGGATATGCTATTATTTTTTCTTCCTGATGCATATGGATATTTTTTAGATATAAAGAAATACTGGGTAACTCAATGCTGGCTGAAGACATTATATACAGGTGGGCTCCCATTTATCCTCAGCACTGTCTATTTTATATATGGCAAAAATAGAAAACTCTTCTTATCGCTCATGCTTTTTTCTATATTTCTGGCACTCGGACGTTATAATCCTTTATATCAATTCCTATTTAAGTATTTCCCTTTCTTTGATAGTATCCGTTATCCAGTCAAATTTTTGTTTATCTTCATCCTTGTACTCTCTATAACAGCAGGTCTCGGCTTTGACAATGTTGTTTCGCTAATAAAAAAGGATAAGGGTAAAAAATTTAACAATTTCCTTATTATCTCTGCATTTATCTCTGGATTATTACTACTATTACTAGTTCTTGGAAATGAAGAGATTGAACACTTTATGAAATTAAAGGGTATTAACTTCCCTGATTTTAATTATGCTTTAGTTAATCTATACAATTCAAAAAGATTTTTTTTCTATCTTACGGTTTTCTTTCTCTTACTCAGGGTTGGTCAAGAGATGAAATGGAAAAATTGGATAAGGTTTTTATTAATTATATTTTTAACTGCTGACTTATTTGGAAATATGGGTTTTTATGGTAAGGAAAAGACGACAGAATATTTTAAAAAGACCAGAATATTAGAGATGATATCTTCAGATAAAGGACAATTCAGGGTATTTACAACTGCGAAGACTATCTCCATGGATGTTCCCATACTAATTGGGAATGCAACTTATATAGATTATTTAAAAGAAAAACATCTACCGTCTATGAACCAACTTTATAGAATACATGATATCTGGGGAATAGATGTTATCCATCTGAAAAGAACAGATGAACTATACAGGGCATTGACTGAAACACCTTCAATCTCAGCGACTAATCTGATTGACCTTTATGGTGTAAAGTATGTCATATCAGTTACGCCAATTGAAAGCGACCCAAATCTTGAGCTCATTTATGCAAGAACTGAAAATCTTAAAGGGAAAAGAGATGACCTTCTTAAAGAAAATACTATCAAGTTATACAGGAATAATTCTTATATTCCAAGAGCATGGTTAGTAAAAGACTTTAAAATTATGGATTCAAAAGATATCCTCACAGAGATTAAGAAGAAGGATTTCAACCCTAAAAAGGTCGTCTTTTTAGAAAAAGGACCTAATTTTAATACACCCTCCCCTTTGTCCCCCCTTGGTAAGGGTTTTAACCTCCCTTTGTCCCCCCTTGGTAAGGGGGGAATAGAAGGGGGGTTGGTAGAATTCCTTTACGAAAGTAATAACAAGCTTAACCTTCTTGTAAAGTCAAATAATGATGCCTTTTTAGTATTAAATGATACTTATTTTCCCGGATGGAAGGTATATATAAATGGGAAAGAAGAAAAAATCTACCGCGCTGACTATAATTTCCGAGCAGTTCCTGTAAAAGCAGGGATCCAGAAGGTAGAATTTGTGTACGACCCTTTAAGTTTTAAATTAGGGGCTATAATATCAATTTCTGGAGTAATAGGCTGTGTAATTATAGGATTTTTTATTCTTTACGGACGACGGAAACGGTTAGAGAATTTTCTTTAAGCAATATCTTCATTATTTGAGTAAGCAGGATTTATGAACTTTGAAAGAGCAGACACATATACCCTGAATCTCTTAAAAGAGGCTGATGCCTATAATAGATGGATATTCCAGAAGATGAAACCATGGATTGGTAAAAGGATACTTGAGGTCGGATGTGGAATCGGTAATATTACAGGACTGCTATTGAGTTACGGAAAGGTATTTGTTTCTGACATAAATATAGAATATCTTCAGATTGTTGAGAAAAAATTCAAAGATAATCCCAATTTTCAGGGGTCTATTATGTGGAACATTACAGAGAATCCTTCAAGGGATTTATATAATGCTATTGATACCATTGTATGTTGCAATGTTCTTGAACATATAGAGGATGATGAGTCTGCTTTAAAAAAATTTTATCAGTTGCTTCCTTTTGATGGAAAGCTAATCATTATTATTCCTGCACTAAAGATTCTTTACAATCCCCTTGATCATGAGCTTGGACATTTCAGAAGATATAATAAAAGTGAAGTAATTAAGAAGCTCAAGTCATGTTCTTTTAAAATTCTATATATTGATTTCTTTAACATATCAGGGATTATAGGCTGGTTTATAAATGGTAATATCCTGAAAAGGCGTTTTTTATCGCGAAAACAGATAAAAATCTTCAATAAATTTGTTCCTATTCTTTTAAGATTGGAAAAGATTGTGCCATCTTTTATTGGACTATCCATAATCGCAGTAGGAGAAAAGAGGAGGAATATCTTTGAAGCTCAGTGTGATAATACCTGTTTATAACGAGGTTAAAACAATCTCAGACATAATTGAAAAAGTAAAAAAATCCCCTTATGAAAAAGAGATAATCGTTGTAGATGATGGCTCAACAGATGGGACAAAGGAAGTTATAGAGAAATACAAAGAAGGTATAAAGCTTTTTACTCATGAAAGAAATAAGGGTAAAGGGGCAGCAATCAGAACTGCTATTCCTCATATAACAGGTGACATAGTTATTATTCAAGATGCAGACCTTGAATATGACCCTGTTGAGTATCCACGATTGATTTCTCCTATACTTGATGGAAAGGCAGATGTTGTCTATGGTTCAAGGTTCTCAGGTGAGACGCACAGGGTTCTCTTTTTCTGGCATGCTGTTGGAAATAAGATTATCACCACATTATCCAATATGCTTACTGATTTGAATCTTTCAGATATGGAGACAGGATATAAGGTCTTTAGAGCGGAAATACTGAAGAAGGTTAAGATCGAAAGTAACCGTTTTGGATTTGAACCAGAGATTACTGCAAAGGTAGCCAAGATGGGCTGTCGTATCTATGAGGTATCAATTTCTTACTGGGGCAGGAATTACTCTGAAGGGAAAAAGATAAAGTGGAAAGATGGGGTAGCAGCTTTGTACTGGATAATCAAATACAATCTTTTTAGATGAGAAAAAGAAAAACTAAATAGACATCTTATAAGCTACGCGGTCTACTTCCTCAAGTGTGGTTATTCCTTTTAAAGCCTTCAAAATACCGTCTTCTCTTAGAGATAGCATACCCATAGTCTCACGTGCTGTATCACGTATCTTTTGGGCTGAAGCCTTTTCTGAGATCAATTGTTTAATCTTCTCGTCCACAATCAAAAGTTCAAATATTCCTGTCCTTCCAAGGTATCCTGACTGTTTACAGTTCTTACAACCTTTGCCCTTATAAAGGGTAACAGGACCTTTCATCTCTGGGAAATCCTTGTTTAACTCATCAAGCATATTCTGGTCAGCCTTGAAAGTAGTTTTGCACTGCGGGCAGATAGCCCTGACAAGTCGCTGTGCAAGAACACCAACTACTGATGAAGAGATAAGATAGGGCTCAACGCCGATATCTTTTAGTCTTGTTATCGCTTCTGGGGCATCATTTGTATGGAGTGTGCTTACAACGAGATGTCCTGTCAATGCCGCCTGTACAGCTATCTCTGCAGTCTCCAGGTCCCTTATCTCACCGACCATAACAACGTCTGGATCCTGACGGAGAATTGACCTCAGACCTGTGGCAAAAGTAATCCCTGCTTTAATATTCACCTGTGTCTGTCTGATTAATGGAAGTCTGTATTCAACAGGGTCCTCAATTGTGATTATATTCTTGTCAAGTGAGTTAATCATATTCAGAGAGGCATAAAGCGTGGTGGTCTTACCACTTCCTGTAGGTCCTGTTACAAGAATGATCCCATTAGGTCTCCTTATTAATTGTTTGTAACGGCGTAGCATATCTTCTGTAAAGCCCAGGTCTTCTAATTTCATTAGGGGACTTGTTTGATCAAGTATTCGCAAAACAACATTTTCACCGTATATAGTTGGAAATGTAGATACCCTTATCTCAAAACTGCGATTATCCATCTTCACATTGAAGTTACCATCTTGAGGTAACCGGGTCTCTGCAATGTCCATCTCAGCAAGGACCTTAATCCTTGAGGTCAAAGAAGGATGAACCTGTTTTGGAAGTGTAAGAAACTCATATAGAAGACCATCTATTCGGAGACGAATACGTAATGCCTTTCCATCAGGCTCAATGTGGATATCACTAGCTCGGTCTTTAATTGCCTGAATCATTAATAAGTCAAATAACTTAGAAGCAGGGGCATCCTCGGTAATACTTGTTAGTGTGTCTTTTGTAGAAAGGTCATATGTTTTTCTATAATCAGAAGGTTCTACTGATATAGCATCAGTACCTTCCCCTGAAAATTTTCTAAGAGTTTTTTCCAGTATAGATGTGGCAACTCCGTAATGCCGTTCAATTGCTCTCGTGATCTTATCTTCTGTGCTCAGTGCTATCTCGATGTCAGTCTTTGCCTTATTTCTGACCTCGTCTATTGCTATGATGTTCAACGGGTCAGAGACAGCTACTGTTAGAGTATCAGCAATCTTGAAGAGGGGTATTAAAATGTGGCGCCTTGCCATCTCTTCTGGAATAATCTTTGTAATCTCTTCATCAATAATATATGTGTCAAGGTCAACATATGGCAGATCGAAATAGTCAGCAAGGGCTTTAATTACAGGTTCTTCATCTGCAAACTTCAGTCGAACAATAGTCTTTTCAAGTCTCTCTCCTCTCATTTTTTGTTCATGAAGTGCCTTTTTTAACTGTTCATGAGAGATGATTCCCTGCTCTATCAAAAAGTCACTAAAACTCTTTTTCTGTTCAGCCATGTCTTTCAGAGAAAATTACCGATAATCAAATTACAATAACCAAACATACTGAAACTCTTCTCTATTTTATATTTGGTTATTGTTATACATTTGTAATTTGGTCATTGGTTATTCTTCCCTTTCTCTCCTTTCACACTCATTAAATATTCTATATGCCTCTTCACTTTTAAGACTAAATCCGGATGATTCTTGGATGATAGTTGTATAAACTTCTGATAGTGGTTAATAGCAAGGTTAACATCTCCTGATTGTTCATATACTAAACCTAAATTATAATGTGTCTCTCCATGAAAAGGATTAATATCAAGTGCCTTCTTATAATATTCTATTGATTTATCAAACTGGTTTTTTCTTCTGTAAAGGGTGCCAAGATTAATATTACTTTCAACATTATTGGGATTAATTCTAAGAGCATTTTGAAAAGCGGTAAGTGCCTCATCATAGCGATTGGTGATAAGATAAAGTATTCCAAGGTTGTTGTAAGCCTTCTCATACTGAGGATTAACTTTGATAGCTTTATTATATAACTCAGATGCCTTATCATAATCACCGAGGTCCTGATAAATAATCCCGAGGTTATTATAAGCCTCAAAATAAGAAGGGTTTAGTTCAATAACTTTCTTATATGATTGGATAGCCTTTGCAAACTCTCTCTGCCGATAGTATTCAACGCCAGAATTAAAATATGTATGTATAGTATTTTCTTGCTCATCGATTTTCTGAAGAAGTGGCACCTCTTTTTGTGATTCTGGTAAGGTCGGTGTCACCTCTTTGACTTTCTGAGTCTCTTTTTTCCGTTCTATCTTTTTCTCCTTTCCATCACCAGATGATGGATTTACAGCAAGTGATTGTTCCTTCTTCTGGGCTACTGAATCCATTTTTTTAAAACTAATAGCTTCTCTTTTTATATTATTTACAGATAAAACAGGTTCTTTTTTCTGTGATATGACAGCACTTTTCTTTTGAGATGTGAAACGGGGTAAAATCTCATATCCGAGGAAAAAAGATGTTGCTAATGTGCATAAAAAGATAATAAAGATCAGAGAATAAATCTTAATCTTTCGTTTTTTCGCTTTTTTTAAAGTGGGTTCTGGAAAAGATGGACTGTTCTGCCCTCTCAACCTCATCTGCTGAGCCTTTTTAAGTGCATCCATTATAAGGCTCATTTAGATTTTCCCTGATAATCTTCTGACTTTGGCATATTGAGAATATCTGTTATTTCTGAAAAAGAATGTTTATGTTTATTAAAAACATATGAATATGTATCTCTGATACTGCTTGTAATATGGTCTTGTATTGTTCTGCTTGATAGTATACCCAAAGTAAACACTACCAGAAGAAAAACAAGGAGTGTAACAGGTAGAGGAACCACACGATTCATAATGTTAGACAAACGAAGATTAAGGGTGTTCACATCTTTTCCAGCAAGACTCTTCTCAGCCTTCCTTATAATCCTTCTGTTAATGCGGGAGGTCTGTTCAACAAAACCAGCTAAAAGTGCCCTATCACAAATGAGGTTTATCAATCTCGGTATTCCTTTAGAAGATTTTTGAATCCTGTCTATTGCAGACCTTGAAAATGTAATGTCTCCTCTTGAACCAGCTAATATCAATCGCTGATAAATATATGATTCAGTCTCTGAACGATTAAATGGGGCAAGACGGATTCTGATAGAAATCCTTTGATTCAACTGTCTTAATAAGGGGTATCTCAGCATCTGGTCAAATTCCAGTTGCCCGAAAAGAATAATCTGTATCAACTTCTCTTTTTCAGTTTCTAAGTTAGAAAGCATGCGAATCTGTTCGAGAGTAGGAATAGATAAGTTCTGTGCCTCATCAATAATAAGAACTGTATTTTCATTCTCAGATAATCTCTGGATAAGAAATATATTCAAAGTATCAATCAGTTCTTTTATTGATTTTCCATCTGAGTTATATCCAAAATCTTGAAGAATAGATTTAATGAGTTCTTTTTCACTGAGTAAAGGGTTGAAGATAACAGCGGTCTTTACATTCTTATCCAGTCTTTCAAGGAGAGCACGGCATAAAGTTGTCTTTCCTGTTCCTATCTCTCCTGTGACCACCATAAAACCAACTCTGTGATGGATTCCGTATAGAAGGGATTCCAAAGCTGTTCTATGGTGTTCGCTGAGAAATAGAAAATATGGATCAGGGGTGAGGGAAAAAGGTTTTTCCTTCAAGTTATAGAATTCTCTATACATCAACCTTACCTCAGATAAGATACACTATTTATTTTTCTTATTCAAGGTTTAGCCCATATTATTCATAAATTTATGAATTAATTGGGTTAGGTTTCACCAAAAATCTATTGATATTCATTGTGACCTTGAAATTGTTTCGTGAGAAGCAATTTCAATAACCTGTAATGAGATTGCTTCTCACACTTAGGGTGTTCGTAATGACATATATGCAGAGGCTTTCAAAAGTCTATTGGTGAATTTGGTTTCAAACTTTAAAGATATGAGAGTAAGCTATCTCTGTGTTAAGTCCTCAACCTTTTTCCCTATTTGAAGTGTTGGAGTAATCATTATCACTAACTCTGAATTCCTCTTTGTCTCGGTTCGGTATCGGAATAAATTTCCAAGCACAGGAAGTGATTGTAAGAAAGGGACTCCTGTATAAGTCTTCTCTGTCTTCTCCTGCATTAATCCTGCTATGATGACCGTCTGTCCGTCTCTGACCCTCACAGTTGTATCTGTCTCCCTGACACTCAAGATAGGAAAAGTGGATCTTCCATCCGGAGCTTTTTTCTCCCCTGTTTTTTCAGTAATACTGGGATGTATATTCATAATAATAGTTCCATCCTCAGCGATTTGAGGAGTGACATCAAGGATAATCCCTATATCTATCGTCATAGGTTGGATATATTGAGTAACTGTATATTGAGTTGATACAGCACCAGTAATAAAAAATACATCCTGATCACCCACACGAATAATTGCCTTCTGATTATTCAAGGTGGAAATAGTTGGATTGGACAGAACCCTCACCTCGCCCTGTAAAGATATTGCCTCCATAATATCTGAGAGCAGAACTTCTGTTCCACCTGCACCGATGAGGAACACACCACCAAAAGGTTTAACTGTAAATGTGTTAGGAGTTGGTATAGTGCTTGCCGTTGTTGTGGTAGTTCCTGTTGTGTCACCTGAGAGATAACCAGTTGTGGAACCTGGAAATCCTGTTGTCCCTGTCTTATCTGTTAGACCCCAACCTAAATTCACGAATCGTGGAAGATTCTCAATTACCTCCCAGTTAATTCCGGTTCTATGCTCATCGTTGAGTATTACCTCAAGTATTTTTGCCTGAATCGTAACCTGTCTCTGCGAGCTGCCTTCAATAGCTTCAAGGAATGAAGCAACCTTATTCAGATTAACAGGATAATCTGTTACGCATATAACCCCTGTAGACTTATTGATTATCAGTTTTTTCCCTTTTTCATCTACTTTTGTATAAGTTATACTTTCTGCTTCTGAACCTGTTTTTTTCTCTTCTGCTGAACCGAAGACGATCGCTTCCAGCCCTTTCTGTATCTCATTCCACAGATCCAATTCATCAACACTTATGAGGTCACTATATCCTGTCCTTGCACCTCCTCCCGTGATTGTCTGCCCGGTTACAGTCCCTCCCTGTTGTCCCATAAGAGCGGTTTGAGTTCCTCCACCAGTGCTCGCATATACCTCTCTCTTACCTCCACGTTTTGTTGCAATGTAATTCAGTGTAAAGAAACGTGTCTCCAGTTGAGGTTTTATTATCTTTATAAATTTTCCCTCTGTGCGATAAGTCCATCCAAGTGGAGTTAAAATAGAATCTAAAACTTCTTTCAATGTGACCTTTTTCAGGTCTATTGTTACCTTACCTTTGAGTTCAGGGTCAATAACAATATTAAGATCACTCTCTTTTGAGAATGCAAGAAGTACTTCCTGAACATCAGCGTCCCGCACAAATAGAGAATAAAGCTTTTCAGGAATCTTTTTCTCTTCTTCTCTTTGAGGTATAAGCAACTCATTTAATCTTTCTTCAGGATGAGGAGGGGGTTGTACCTGTGAGATTATCTCAGAAGGCAAGGTGGTTCTATCTTTTTCAGGTGGGGCAGCACATCCTGCTAAGAATATTAAGATTATAGAAAATAGAAGGAAGAAGATTTTCATCTTCATTATCTTCTCTCTCAATTTCCCTCTATCCTTAAAGGTATATTACTTTTGTATAAAAAAAGTGCCCTCTTTTTATCTCCTTTTGAAAGTATTACATGATCAGGTCTTATATCTATTACCTTCTCATCTCTGATTGAATCTCCAATACCCACAATATTATGGTCAATCAATGCAAGCCTTATACGCTTACTGATTAAGATGGCTTTAACATTCTGTATTAAAAGTTCTTCAGTAGAATGATTCACTTTTACAGATTCCATTTTTTCGCCTTCCCTCTGGAGGAGATAAACTCCTGCAGGAAGAGAGAATGGGTCCCTATTTTTCTGAGTATCTTCCATCCTGCTTTTTAAGGTTACATCTTTTGGATGTATTTGAGCAAGAATAAATTGTGGGTTTAGGAGATATATTAGTATAGATATGAGAATTAAAATCATCTTCCTGCTCCAGAATCAGGCTTGACAAGAATATCAAGTCCCATTGTTGCCTTTAATGGGAGAGGGAGATCGTTGTTTTTTTCAATTCTTATATGGTTTATGGTCACAAGAAAAGGGAGTTCCTCAATATCCTTTAGATATGTCTTGAGAGCTGAATATGTGGTGTTAAGAACCACCAATGTTGTAATCTTTTTATAAGGGGATTGAGATGTTGATTTTTCTTCTGCATGGGATGTTAGCTTCTCTTCCTGTATATCAAGTGAGATAAGTTTCATCTGAAGTCGTGAACTATCCTTTGCAAGATATTTTAAGAAGGCTCTGGATTCTTTATCCTTTAAAGTTCTGTCAATAATTACATTGAGTTTATCATCCAGACTTGCAACTTCTGTTTCAATATCCTTTACACTCTGGGCAAAAAAAGGTGACTCTTGCAGTCTTATGTCAGCATTCCTGATTTCTTCTTTTAATAGTTTTATCTTTTTCTTCTGAGGAGTGTAGTAAAAATGGTCAAATGACCATATTGCTAAGGCGACTAACGCAAAAAAGATTAGTATCTTTTCTCTACTCTTAAGTTTCATGGGTTAATACCACATATTATCTCAAACTCCGTTGCAGGCTGATTATATAATTTATTCTCATTTGCTGTCACCAACCTTGCATTCTTAAATATGGGATACTTATCAAGGTTCTCTATGATCTGTGCAATTGATGTTAGACACTGCATATCACTCCCAAAAGCAAGACCTTTTATATGAAGCTCCTTCATTCCATCTATCTTTTTAGATTCATCTTTTAATATATTTGTCCCACCCTCAACTGAAAGTATCGTAACTGTAACATTATCAGGTATGATACGACCAATCGTATCTAATATGTCATGGAATGATATACGATTGATCAAAGAAGATGGAAAGATAGATAAATCCTGTTTTACTTTGCTCTCCTTATCTTTTAGAAGGACTATCTTTTCCTGAAGTGCATCAAGTTCTTTTACCTTTTGTATCTTTTCATCATGTTCTCTTTTGATAACAGACATCTGGCTATTTATGTGATAAGAAATCAAAAAAAAGATTATAAGCACTACTGCAGAGGCGGATACAGGAATCAGCCTTTCAAGCCTTTCTTTTGTCCAGTAAGCCGGCTTAGCAGGTAGTAGTTCGATCCTCTTTTTTTCAGGAAGTGCAACACCTACAGCAATTGTAAACATTGCACTCATTGGTTCTAAGACTTTTGCAATCTGAGGATCTATCTTCTTTGAATCTGGGAGGATCTTCTTAAATGGGGCAAACTGCTCAACAGGCAGATGGAGTTCATCTGAAAGATAAGTAGCAATATCTATTAAATTAGAGCCACCTCCTGTAATAAGTATACGGTCAATTTTCTCAATATTAAAAAGATTTTTATAGTAGTCAAGAGAACGTGTAATCTCTCCCACGAGTTTCTCAAGCACAGGTCTTACAAAAGATAACATATGGGAAGCCTTTGAAAAGACACCCAATTCCTGTTTTATCTTCTCTGCCTTCTCGTAAATCTGCCATTGCTCTTCCTCTGAGACGATGCCATCCATTATGGCTTTTGTTATATCCTCTCCAGCAGGTGCAATATCCCTTGTAAATTGCAAGGCTCCATCTTTAAATATGTGTATGCCTGTCTTTTCATTTCCAAGGTCAATCACAGCAATTACCTCTTTTTTTGTAAGTTCTCTGAAAACCAACATTGTGTTCCATATAGCAAAAGGACATATATCAAGATGGACTACTCTAAGACCTGTTTTTTTAGCAATAGAGATCGTCCGCTCAACAATGCTCTTCGGACATGCAACAACCAGAATATTGAGTTTCTTGATATTATCTTCAAGAAATTCATTGAGTATGTAAAAATCAACCTCTGCTGTTTCAACAGGAAATGGGAGGTAGTTTTTTATCTCCCAGCGGACCGCCTCTTTTAATTCTGCCTTTGGCATTGAGGGAAGGATGATCTGCCTTATGAAGGCGCCTGAACCAGAGACAGTCATGTTTACCTTTCCTAATTTAAGACCAACCTCCCTGTAAAGGCTTTTAATAGTATCAGAGATATGGTTTATATCTTCTTTGTCTTCTATGTGGGGAATCTTCTTTATTCCTGCATGAGTAAGGACTGGTCCATTTGAGGTCATCTTAATACCGACCAATTTAATGGAATGAGAACCTATGTCTAAACCGATAGTTTCTGACATATTATACCTCTAAAAATTTAACATCCAAATCCTGCTCCACAGTTTGGCAGACTGTTACCAGTCGGGTCGAGGTTAAACTTGAAACTATCACCTGTTCCAAGATTGCCAGTATAAAATGTAAAGTTGATATCAGCACCATTAGGCACAGTATTATTCCAATATACAATAATATCAATACGCTGTCCTGAATTAATAGTCTGAGGTGTTGGGAAAAAAAGGACTCTTAAATCAACTGGAGGTGATCCACTTGCATAATTACCCCAGAATCTTAGATTACCATTCATGTATATCCTCTGGATTCTCCTTGCAGCACCAGTTTGCGTCCATGTAGCAGAAAAAGACCTTATTGTAATTGTAGTGCTTCTTATATTTCGGATATAAAACCTTGCTCTCATCGTCCCATTACACCAACATGGCTCTGTTGAAGTTGCAGAGGCTGGTTCAAAAACCAACCTGAGAAATGGGCTGAAGTTTGAAACCCTTACAGCCCTATTTTCACCGGAGCCTGTTATTTGCCCTGTAGAGGTTAATGTGTTAGTTGATTGATCATAACTTATTGTGAAACTTCCGTTGCCTAAGTTTCTCTGATTTACTCCTGGACTGTTTAACCGTGTAAGGTCATAAACTCCGCTGTCTGTTGCACCTCTCCAGCCTTGGTCTCCTGCATAGCGAACTGCATATTCTATACCTGATTGTGCAATGTAAAATGCCTGATTGGAATGAATAGGAAATTTGACAGATTTCTGTTTTGTAGGAATAAGGTAGGACAGCACATAGCCAATTATTATTATCAGTAAAAGAGAAATGATCAGGAAGAGGATGGATATACCATTTGAGTTAAGAAAAAAATAGTTTTTTAATCCCCTTAACCCCCCTTTAATTCCCCCTTTATTAAGGGGGGATAAAGAGGGGTTTCGAAAATTTAGATTTGCGCTGTTCTTCAACTATTGACCTCCTGCCATGAAGAATAGATCCCATAACTATCCTGAATCCTGAAGTTTTTATATGTAGTACTTTCAGATAGATTTTTTGGATATACCTTTGTCTGCAATGTCACATTCTCGCCACTTGAAAGAGAAAGTCCCAATACTATTGTAATCTCATCATTTGTTGAGCCTCGAGTTACAGTAAATATTGAGACATTTGAGGCTAATGCACTTGTGGCAGAGGGAGAAGACTTTACTTTTTCAAGAGTGCTTCCTGTCAACTGGAAGGTAATGGTCTCACCTGCAACATCATAAGCAGTTACATTAGTCCTCGTAAATGTGATTGAGCTCCCTGAGCTACCTGAGGCAGGTGAGCTAATACTCCTTGCATCCCTTATATCTCTGCACATCCTTTCCAATGCTAATTTGGCTTCATCAAAAAGTGTCTTCTGTTTAACAGTCATTGTATAGATTCTCATGCTGTTAATCAAGAAGTTAATCGTGATAGCAGAGATTATAGAAAGGATGATGATTACAATGATCACCTCGATTAGGGTGAAGCCTTTGCTTTTGGTTTTTAGTTTTGAGTTTTGAGTTCGTAGTTTTTCAAAGTAACTTTTAAACGATTTAATTGATCTTCTATTCATCATCTCGCTTTATCCATACTCTTTACTTTAAACTACGACCATCCCTCATTTATCCTCCCTTGGTAAAGGCACGTATTGTCAAAAGTTTTTAAGTAAATTCTTTAAATATCCTTTATCTTCAATGGGTTGATTCAAATTAACCTATCTCCCTTTAAATAATGTCGTATTCTCAATACCTACTTACCTTTCCGTCATTCCCCGATTTAATCGGGGAATCCAGTCCCTTTTTCTGGA
>JBNAVX010000043.1:0-19357 GCA_049700155.1 Thermodesulfovibrionales bacterium | reverse complement strand
AGCGAGAATACTGCATCTGCCAATTACTCATAAGTTTATGAATTAAGTGGGCTAAACATAATATCATTAAGCGGGTTACCCTGAATAATCCAGGCATCTCTTAAAAAGTTAATTGATTCCCAGCATCTGCATTACATAAAAATGCAATTTTGGATTAATGTCTTTCAGATAAGACTTTTTTAAAGTATACTACCGTCTTTTTCAAGCCTTCTTCCAGACTCGTCTTTGGCTGCCAGCCCAAACGTTTTTTTGCGAGTGTAATATCAGGACATCTTCTTACAGGGTCATCCTGAGGTAGAGGTTTATGAACTATTTTTGATCGCGATTTTGTTATCTTCAAAATCTTTTCTGCTAATTCAATGATACTTATCTCATGAGGGTTTCCAAGATTAACAGGTCCTGTAAAATCATCATCAGAACACATAAGCTTTATAAGTCCCTCTACCAAATCGTCTACATAGCAGAAACTCCTTGTCTGTGTTCCATCTCCATAGACTGTTATATCTTTTCCTGTCAATGCCTGTATAATAAAATTACTCACAACCCTGCCATCATTGAGATGCATTCTTGGTCCATAGGTATTAAATATCCTCGCAACCTTTATCTTTAGTTTATGTTGGCGGTGATAGTCAAAGAAAAGGGTCTCTGCACAACGTTTGCCCTCATCATAGCAACTGCGAACACCTATTGGATTAACACTTCCCCAATATGTTTCAGGCTGGGGATGGACAGAGGGGTTTCCATAAATCTCTGATGTGGACGCCTGAAGTATCTTTATCTTTAATCTTTTAGCAAGACCCAGCATATTAATTGCACCATGGACAGCGGTCTTCACTGTCTGGACAGGATCAAGCTGATAGTGTATAGGAGATGCAGGACATGCAAGATTATATATTTCGTCAACCTCCACATATAGTGGAAAAGTTATATCATGTCTTAATACTTCGAAATAAGGATTATTCATGATATGGGCAATATTGCCTTTTGCTCCGGTAAAAAAATTATCTACACACAAAACCTCATTGCCTTGTTTAAGTAATTTCTCACAGAGATGACTGCCTATAAATCCTCCTCCACCTGTTACAAGAATTCTCTTTTGCATCTATGCCTCCTGTTTTAGTTATTTTAGAATCTGATATTTTATTCTTCAATTCTACCGTAAACATCGTCCGTTCTAACGATATCATCTTCTCCCAAATACTCACCATTCTGAACCTCTATTATCTCTAATTGGACTTTTCCAGGATTTTCAAGTCTGTGTGGTGTTGACTTCGGAACATAGGCAGACTCATTTTCATGAATGTATGTCTCTTTATCTCCTATAGTCACTTTTGCAGTCCCTTTTATAACTACCCAGTGCTCAGACCTGTGGAAATGTTTCTGGAGACTCAGTCTTGCTCCTGGATTAACTACGACCCTTTTAATCTTATATCTTGGACCCTCTTCTAAAATCGTGTAACTACCCCATGGTCTATAGGTTGTTACATGCTCAAGTACCTCTTTCCGCCCATCAAGTGTGAGCTTATCTACAAGCTTTCTTACCTTTTGGGCTTCTCCTTTTTTTGCTATAAGTATTGCATCATCTGTCTCAATAACAAGGCAGTCTCTGAGACCTATGGTAGTTATCAACCTCTTATCTCCAATGACCATGGTCTCTTTTGAATCCATTGTAACGACATCACCTATCTTTATATTTCCATCTTCGTCCTTATCGAGGATCTCAAATAATGCATCCCATGAACCTATATCACTCCAGTATAATTCAGCAGGAAGGGTTACTATCCTTTTTGATTGTTCCATAACTGCATAATCAAAAGATATGCTTGGCATTTTTGAAAATCCCTTTAACATATCATCAAGGTTCATCTCAAGACCTTTGCCTATCTCAGGAGCATACCTTTTAAACTCTTCTTCTATTAGCCCTATCGTAAAAACGAAGATCCCGGAATTCCAGAAGTAGTTTCCTTCTTTCAGGTATCTCTTTGCTGATTCTGCATCAGGTTTTTCAGTAAACCTCTCTACTATTAAATACCCCTTGTCCTCTGAATTTTGCTCCATGCTCTTTGTTTTTATGTAGCCATAACCTGTCTCTGGGGATGAGGGTTTGATACCAAATGTTACTATATGACCTTCCTTTGCAATCTGTTCTGAGGTTCTAACATACTGGCAGAATCTATCTGCAGGCTTGATTATATGGTCACAGGGCGAGATAAATACCACCTCTTCTTTTGGGCATCCAAGTTTTTCTAAACAATATTTAATTCCTAAAGCAATAGCTGGTGCAGTATTTCTACAAGCAGGCTCAAGGATAGTATAGGGTCCATTATAATCATCAGAAAGCAAAGAATCCAGCTCAGATTTTATATAAAATTTATATTCTTTATTAGTAAGGATGATTATATCATCAGGATTTACAACAGGAAGTAACCTCTCAATAGTCTGCTGTAAGAGTGAGCGGGTGCCATTGACTTTCATAAACTGTTTTGGATAGTTCTTCCTTGAAACTGGCCATAATCTTGTCCCAGAACCACCAGCGAGGATTATGACTTTCATATGCCTTTAACCTCTATGTTTTATTTTGCCCTTACAGTATTGAATTGGTATGCCTTTATTATAATCCAATATAGAAGTCTTTTGACATATTGGTTATCACCTTTCTATTATAAAGTGATGATAATACATATAGAGAGAAATAATAGGCAATAATACGGAGGTGCAATGATGAAGATTATGGTCACAGGAGGTGCTGGCTTCATAGGTTCTCATGTCGTTGACAGATATATTGCAGAAGGCTATGAGGTTGCAGTCGTAGACAATCTTTCAACAGGTAAAAGACACAATCTTAATCCCTCGGCAAGGTTCTATCTTATGGATATCAGGTCAAATCTCTTAGAAGAGGTCTTTAAGCTTGAAGGGCCTGAAGTTGTCAATCATCATGCTGCCCAGATATCTGTGCCAGCTTCTGTAGAAGATCCTTTATTTGATGCAAGTGTAAACATTTCTGGACTCTTAAATCTGCTCCAGTACTCTGTGAAGTATGGAGTAAAAAAGATTATCTTTATTTCTTCAGGTGGGGCGATATACGGAGAGGCAGATAAATTTCCAACACCTGAAGACTATCCACCACAGCCATCTTCTCCTTATGCTATCAGCAAGTTGATCTCTGAGCACTACCTGAACTTTTATAAAAGACAGTATGGGATAGACTTTACAGTCTTAAGGTATGCCAACATCTATGGACCAAGACAGGTACCCCATGGTGAAGCAGGGGTTGTCTCAATCTTCATAGAGAAACTCTTAAAAGGAGAAGTTCCAACTATCTATTTCCATGATGGAGAACCTAATGGCATGACAAGAGATTACTGTTATGTAGAAGATGTAGTCAGAGCAAACATTCTTGCCTTAGAAAAAGGTTCAGGTGAAACATTTAATATAGGTACTGGAAAAGGAACAGAAACGATGGAACTCTATCGTAGTGTCCTTAATCTTATGAGAAACTCAGGATTTGCAAAAGAAAAAATCTATGACAATCCTAAAAAGGGACCTGCAAGACCAGGAGACATAAGAAGAAGCTGTATTGACATCAGAAAGGCTCAGAATCTCTTTGGTTGGAGACCTGAATATGACCTTTCATCCGGACTTAAAAAGACTATAAGATGGTTTTTAGACAAGTCAGGATAGTGAAACGATTGTGTTATAATTTTTAATAAGGAGTAAATTTTGATCCAGGAAATCCATTACTTAAGACCAGAAGACCTGCCAAAGGTTCCTATCGTCCTTGAAGGTATATCCTCACGTTTTATTCGTGAGAACAGAGTAATTCCATTAGAACTCAAGAACAGTATCCTAAAGGTCTTAATGGCAAATCCTCAGGATAAAGCTACTATTGATGCACTGAGTGTAGCAACATCAGCAGAGATAATGGTTTATACCAGCGATGCAGAGGTGCTTGATGAATACATCTCAAGGTTTTATGGACAGGAATCGCAAAATATTAATCGGATTATAGAGGATATCGGTGAAAAGGGTTTCGAATTTCTCAGAGAGGAAGAGGAAGATATAGGGTATCTTAAAGACCTTGCCTCTGAGGCACCTATCATAAAGCTCGTTAATCTATTCATAACAAGGGCTGTTGAAAGCAGGGCAAGCGATGTCCATATTGAGCCCTTTGAGGATGAGTTAAAAATAAGGTACAGGATTGATGGTGTACTTCATGATGTAGAATCAGCACCTAAAAAACTCCAGGCTGCGATCGTTTCAAGGATAAAGATAATGGCTAAGATGAACATCGCAGAGAGGAGGTTACCACAGGATGGAAGGATAAGGCTTAAGATAGGTGAAAAAGAGATAGACATAAGGGTCTCAACCATACCTGTTTTATATGGTGAAAGTGTAGTGATGAGGCTCCTCGATAAAGAAGGAATTGTTATAGACCTTGACCTCTTAGGATTCTCTCCTGAAACTCTCTTTGTATTTAACCAGCTTATTAAGAAACCCAATGGAATAATACTCGTTACAGGACCAACAGGAAGTGGGAAGACCACAACCTTGTATGGTGCATTACAGAAGATAAATTCTCCTGACAAAAAGATAATAACTGTTGAAGATCCTGTTGAATACCAGTTAAAAGGAGTGAATCAGATTCAGGTAAAGCCTCAGATAGGTCTTAACTTTGCGAATACCCTCAGGCATATCGTTAGACAAGACCCTGACATCATCATGATAGGGGAGATCAGGGACCTTGAGACGGCAGAGATTGCGATACAATCAGCACTTACTGGTCACCTTGTCTTCTCAACTTTGCATACAAATGATGCTCCAAGCGCAATAACAAGACTTCTTGATATGGGTGTTGAGAATTTTCTCCTTTCTTCAACTATAAGGGGGATACTTGCTCAGAGGCTTGTGAGGGTCATATGTCCATCTTGTAAAGAAGTAGATCCTTCAGCAGCGGATAAGGAGGAATTAGCAATCCTCGGAATAGATAGTGATGCACCTCTTTTCAGAGGTAGAAGGTGTGAGAAATGTGCCTTTACAGGCTATTATGGTAGGTCAGGAATCTTTGAATTACTCGTTGTTGATGATGATATTCGTAAATTGATTCTTAGGAGGGCAGACTCTAACCAGATCAGGGAAATGGCAAGGAGACATGGCATGAAGACCCTTCTTGAAGACGGTGCAAAAAAGGTAAAGATGGGAATAACAACCTTAAGCGAGGTCCTAAGGGTAACACAGGAGACATAGTTGGCTATATTCTCATATAGGGCAACTACATTTGAAGGTTCAATTATAGAAGGGATAATAGAAGCAGTAGATGAAAAGACTGCTATTGAGAGACTGAAAAATACCGGGGTAATTCCGCTAAAAGTATACGCTCCAAAAGAGGGTCTTAAGAGAAGACTTACTCTCAGGTCAACAAAAAATGACCTCTTAACATTTACAACAGAACTGTCAGCACTTCTTAGTGCAGGACTTCCTATAGATAGAAGCCTTAATATACTCTCTGAGATATCAGAGAGTAAAGAGATCAAAGATATAATCCAGTCCATTCTGAGGTCAATTAGGGAAGGGAGTTCCTTTTCTGATGCCCTTGCAAAACATCCAAGGTTATTCCCAAGGCTCTATGTAAGTATGATAAGGGCTGGTGAGGCTGGTGGTGTCCTTGATGTTGTTCTTGATAAGCTGAATGAATTCCTTGAATCCAGTAAGGAATTAAAAGAGCATATCTTTTCAGCAATGATTTATCCGATAATACTTACTGTAGCAGGTGGAATTTCCATCATTATTTTATTAACCTATGTTCTCCCAAAATTTTCTGCTATTTTTGATGAACTCGGTGGTTCTTTGCCTCTTTCAACACAGATCATCCTTACCTTTAGTAACAGTCTTAAATCATACTGGTGGGCTGTTTTGGTCTTTATAATCACATGTTGGTTCCTTTTCAAGAATTACATAAAATCTGAGACAGGGAGATATAAATGGGATTCTTTCAAACTCAAGCTAATGGGTGATGTTATTAAGAAGCTTGAGACAGCAAGGTTCTGCAGGACACTCGGAACACTTTTAAGAAGTGGCGTTCCACTCCTTCAGGCATTGAGCAATGCTAAAGAAGTTATCAGCAACCAGATAATTGCTTCTGCAATAGATGGTGTTCTTAAAGGTGCAAAAGAAGGTAAGGGGATTACAATTCCACTTTCAAATGCAAATGTCTTTCCACCACTTGCATTGTCTATGATTAAGGTAGGAGAAGAAACAGGTCAACTGGACACTATGCTCATGAAGGTAGCAGCAACATATGAGAGGAGCCTGAGAGTCGCTGTAAAGAGATTAATGGGATTATTTGAGCCTGCCCTTATCCTAACGATGGGGCTGATTATTGGTTTTATCGTTATCTCTATGCTTATGGCAATCTTCAGTATGACAGAACTACCATTTTAGTGATGAGAAATAAATATGGATTCACACTTCTTGAGTTAATCCTTGTGCTATTCATTATCTCACTTATATTCGGTCTTTCAACTATCTTTTTTACTAATACAATGCCCACAAACAGACTCAATACGGTAGCAAGGGAATTATCATCAGCTATTAGATATGCCAGAAATATTGCTATCGTTAAAAGTGAAAGACAGACCATAACAATAGACCTTGATTCAAAAATTTATGGGATAAAAGGCGGTATGAGTAAGAATATTCCAGACGATATAAATATAAAGATAATAGACCCATTATTGGGGGATGTTGTTAAGGGGAAATATTCTCTTTCCTTTTATGAAACTGGTGGGATAGAAGGTGGGACTATTGTACTCTCCACCAAAAAGAAGACAGTAAATATAGAGCCTGACCCTATCGTCGGCTCAGTAGTCATAAGATGAAAAGTAAGAGGGGTTTTACACTTCTTGAGATTCTTGTAGCACTTTCAATACTTGGCATTGCAATAACAATCATCCTTCAACTCTTCTCTGCAAACCTTAGATCTCTTTCTGCTTCTGAAGACTATGTATTTGCAGTCTCGAAGGCTGAGGCAAAGATGAGAGAGATACTTGATGATAAAGACATTTCAGAGAAATCATGGACTGAGATAACTGATGATGGGTACAGGATGGATGTATCAATAAATGAGGGACTTAAAGACAGAACTGAGAACCTGCAGGTCAGGGCATTTGAAGTTACATTAACAGTCTCATGGGCAAAAAATATGAAAAATAAGTCTCTGACACTAAGAACGATGAAGATTGTGAATAAAAAGATATAAGATGATACTGAATTTAAAACTCAAAACTCAAAACTCAAAACGCAAAACGCAAGATTTAAAAGAAGAAAAATATTATGCAATTCACAATTCTGAAAGAGGCTTTACACTACTTGAACTCCTCATCTCTATCGTAATCCTTGTAATCATTATATTAATCATAGCCAGTGCTATGAGGCTTGGGTTTCGTTCAGTAGATGCAGGTGAAAAAAAGACAGAGTCTCTTGAAAGATACAGAACATCTTTAAATATCATCAACTCGCAGATTCAATCTCTCCTTCCTATAACATTCACTGAAGAAGGCGTTCAGGAATCCAATTTCTCTGGAAACAGGCAATCAATGCACTTTTCTACAAACTACTCTATATGGGGGGTCCAAAAAGGATATGTAGATGTCTCATATGATATAACCACTGAAGAAACCGGTAAGCAAGTTTTATATGTATCTGAAAATATATTGGGTACAGAAGGTGGTAAAGAAGTTAGGCTCTTTGATACGTTTGATGAGATATATTTTGATTATTTCTACAAAGACCCTACTGAAGAAGAAGGCAAGTGGGTTGAGGAATGGACAGACACTTTAAGCCTCCCAGAAAAAATACGTCTCCATCTCATTAATGGAAAAACAGATTTTTCCCTTATAATTCCTGTTCGTGTAAGGGTATCAGTTGCCCGAGTAAAAACTGGTTTAGGAGATACAGAGACAGAAGAATAAGATGAGATTGCCTAATTTCATTCACAATGACATAACTTCTCAGAAAGGTATAGCTCTTCTAATGGTCCTATGGGTATTGACCATACTTATGGTGATTGCTTTGTCATTTTCATCTATGACAAGGACTGAGACTTATTCCACTTTATCTTTTAAAGAAGGTGCTGAAAAGAGATTTCTTGCAGAAGCAGGTATTGAGAGAGCCATCATGGAACTTTTCTACAGATTGCAAAATATTGGCATGAATGTTACATTTGAAGAAACTGAAAGATGGAAAATAGATGGAACACCTTATAAAGGTCAGTTGGGAGATGGAAATTACTCAGTTAGGATAACAGATGAAGCGGGAAAGATTGATATAAATATGATAACAGATGCCAATTCAGATCTCTTAAGAAACCTTCTGAAGAACCTTGAGATTCCCGAAGATGAAACAAATACAATAGTAGATTGCATACTTGACTGGAAAGATTCAGATGACCTGCTACATCTAAATGGTGCAGAAGATGAATATTATATGTCCCTTCCTAATCCATATAAAACAAAAAATGCCAATTTTGATACCTTAGAAGAGCTGATATTAGTCAAAGGAATTACTCAGGAGATCCTTTATGGTGATAAAGAACGGAGAGGGTTGATAGAATTCGTTACAATCAATTCAGGTAGAAGTCAGATTAATATTAATGCAGCTCCAAAAGAGGTTCTTATGGCAATTCCCGGGATGACTCCTGAGATTGCAGATGCCATAATAGAATACAGGGAAGAAAAAGAGATACTGAACCTTGCAGAAATTCAACCAATACTCGGTGCAAACTATTCTCTTATGTCGAAATATCTCAGTGCAGGAGCCTCAAATAGATTTACCATAGAATCTATTGGTTATAAGGAAGATGAAAAAAAAGGCTTTGGTATCAAAGCAACTGTTATAATTGAGGGTAATAATCAATACAGATATATTTATTATAAAAGTCCTGCAGTCATAAAGAGATGACAGGGATAGCGTCTATCAGAAAATTTGTCTCTATTGCATCTGATTCAGCCTTAAAACTGAAAAAGATATGGACACCTTTCTGGAATATCCTTACCTTTAGTCCTGCTGATGATAGAATTCTGCCCAAAAAAGCTATCTGTGCATCAATCGAAAAAGGCGGGCTATCTGTTCTTTATGGTTCAAGATTCTTGTCAAGGGTAAAAATAAAAGGATTCAGAAGATATCCAACAGAGGAGGAAAGATACCCCACTCCTGAGAGCGTTGCTTCTTCCCTAACTTTTGCCATTAATAACTTAAATACAGGGAATGCAGAAGTTACCCTGAACATTCCAAAGGCATGGGCAGTTATGAAGACTGTGGAGTTTCCATCTACAGTAAGAGAGAACCTCTCTGAGGTCGTTTCATATGAACTGGACAGGATTACTCCATTCAACACTGAGGATGCCTTCTATGACTTCAGGGTCATAAAAGAGGAAGAAGGCAAACTCACCATTCTGATAGCCGCTGCTAAACTTGATTTAATTAAACCTTATCTCGATGCATTAAGAGAAAGAGGTATTAATATTAAGAAACTTACAGTAAGTCTTTCATCTTTGAGCTCTCTATGTAGATACTTTTATGAGAAAGGGGACATAATCTTCCTTTCTGTCCATAAAAATGAGTATGAGGGTGGTCTTATCTTTGATGGCTATGTTTATGAGACATTTACAGGAAGTTTTTCAACAAAAGATGAGACCATAAAAGCTGAGACAGTGTTGTCAGAAATTGCTCCATTAACAGACTTTGCTATAAGTAAAGGGAAAAAACCACAGATTATTGTTTTTATGAAAGAAAATAAGCCTGATTTTGAGTCTGTATTAAACTCAAAGGTAAATCTTCCTATTAAGTACTTAAATGAAAAAGACCTCAAGATGAAATCTACCGACCCAGTGAAAGATATATCATATGCATCACTTGGAAGTTTAATAGAATCTCTCTGGCAGAGATCAAATGGGCTAAACCTCTTTAAAAAAGGTAAACTTGAAAGGCAGAAGACGCCTTTTGTCTTAACAACCTTACTTATTCTGATAATTTTAGGTATGTATGCTTTTTATATGGTTGCGCCTCTCAGGATAGAGAAGAAGAGGCTTGAACAGATTGATCAGCAGATAAGCCTGAAAAAAGATGATGTAAAGGCGATTGAGGCATTGAAAAAGGATATAGAGGCACTAAATGAGGAAGTATCAACAATAAGGAATTTCAAAGAAAATAAGCCCTTAGCTTTAAATATACTTAAAGAGCTTACAAACATCCTTCCTGATACTACTTGGCTGACGAGGGTTAGGATTATACAGTCTGCAGTTGAGATTGAGGGATATGCGAGCTCGGCAACCGGTCTTCTCTCAAAACTTGAGGCTTCTAAGTATTTCAGAAAGGCTGAGTTTGCATCTCCTACTTTCAGAGATACAAGGCAGAATGCTGATAGATTCATAATCAAGATGGAGATAGAAGGCATAAAAAAAGAGGAAGCAAGAAAACCATCAGTAGGAGGGTCATCAGAAGATGAAGAAGAGTAAGATAATAATATTTTCCATTCCTCTTGTTATTATTCTTGCTATTCTCCTTGTATACCAGTACGGATATCTGAGAATACAAGCTGAGATAGCCACAATTAAAGAGGAACAGGCGATTAAGGCAAAGACACTCGAAAAATATATCAACCTAATCTCTGAAAAACCTTATCTTGAAAAGAGACTTGCTAAACTGAAGGAACAAAGAAAAGCTGAGGACTCAAAACTAATAGAGGGGCAGACCCCCTCTCTAGCAGCAGCACAGTTACAGGAGATAGTTAAGAGTGCAATTACAGGAAGAGGAGGAACTATATCAAGCGAAAGGGTTGGAAAACAGGAAGACCTTGGTAAATTCAAGGTGATTAGTGTAAGTGTAGATTCTGTTATACCTGATTCAAGGGCACTGAGTGAGATAATATATTCTATTGAAACACGAACCCCTTATCTTGTTATCAAAGAGCTTGATGCGAGGATAAGAAATTACAGGGAACCGAGAGACCTTATGGTAAAATTAGATGTGGAAGCATTAACAGCAGGGAAATAAGATGGGCAGATTAAAGGTCCTCCTGAGAAACATCAATCTACTTAATATTATTCTTTTAGTCATAGCTCTTCTTATAGCTAATTATGTAATTCTCCCTCTGGTCAATATAAAGGTAAAGCTTAATACTATCACTCCTAAAAATATCCAGGAGACAAAAGAGGAGATACCCTCTGAAAGCCCTGCACAATCTCCTTCAGATTATATGATGATAGCAGAACATAATCTATTTCACCCTCAAAGGATAATCCCTCCAGAGAAAAAAGAAGAACAACCCCTACCAAAACCAGAATTCGTTCTTTATGGCACTCTGATATCAGATGATATAAGTATCGCCTATATGGAAGATAAAAAATCACCCCGTTCAACACCAGGAAGGGGGAAGAGACAGACAGCTCTGAAAATAGGTGATTCTATGAGCGGTTATATATTAAAGGAGATAGATCAGGAACATGTCTTAATGGTAAAAGGAGAAGAGTCTCTTATAGTTAAAGTAATTGACCCAGCTATGAAGAAAGATAGGGAAGGTAGTGTTCCTACACCGGCTACCCAACCACAGGTTTCTCCTCCGCAGCAGAAGACCACAATGCCTCAAAGGGTGGAACAGGGTGTAACACCATCCAGAAAAACACCATATAGGCCTCAATAGAAATATGAATAATTACTTTTCCTTTATTATCTCTTTTATTGCCTTGTCTTTTGTGGTCTTTATGAACCTGTCCACATAATCAGTCGTCACAATCTTTGCTTCTTCCAAAGTCTTCATCACATGTGGTGTAAGGAGTATAATCAGTTCATTTCTCTGTGTCCTTTCTGATGTGCTACCAAATAGATAACCAATTACGGGTATCTGGCTTAGAATGGGTATCCCTGTACGTGATTTAGATGTATCTTCTCTTATAAGTCCTCCTATTATGATCGTCTGCCCATCCTGTGCAACGAGGTTTGTCTTTGCCTCTGTCTTTGTTATTGATGAATACTGCTGACCTGCTATTATTGTTGCCTCTCCAAGAGATGAGATCTCCTGTGATAGTTCGAGCGAGACAAGTCCACTCTCATTAACCTGGGGCTTTACCTTTAATATGATTCCTATATCCTTATACTGAACAGATGATGTAATTGTACTCGTGACTGTTTCACCTGTAATCGGGGTCACTGCTGTCTGGGTTGCAAGGGGGACCTGTGAACCAACCTGGATACTCGCCTCACGATTATCTGATACAAGTATGTGAGGAGTTGCAAGGAGTTTTGCTCTTGACTTTGTAACAAGTGTCTGTATAAAAGCCCTTACAGTCCCTGTTGGATCAGTTCCAACAAAAGTAAAACCACTTCCAAGCCCGGCTTTTGCTAATGTATCAGCATTCTGTCCCATCTCTCCAGATAACCTTGCACCTTTTTCATTCACTATCTCTCCACCCCTTCTTTCAACAGTTCCCTCAAATGGCCAGCTTGTAATCTTTATGTGTGACCTTAAAGACCATGAAACCCCAAGACTCAGATCATCAGTTAGTGTCACCTGAGCAATAAGTCCTTCAATCACAACCTGCCTCGGAACGATATCTATCTTTTTTATAGTCTCTGCGATAGTCTTAAAGTCTTCAGGTGTTGCGAGGATGATTATTGAGTTTGTTACCTCATCAGCAAATATCCTTGTTGCTTCAGAAACCAAAGCCTCTCCACCTTCGCCTAAAGTGACAGGAGTCTGTGCTGGTGGTGTAGGAGATGGGGTCTTGGTAGTTGTAGGTGTTTTTGCTGGTGTTGGTGCTGAGGGCTTCTGACCAAGGAATATCTGCTGAAGCATAGTTGCGACATCTTTTGCCTTGCTATTCTGGACAGGATAAACGAAAACCTGAGGCATAGCCATCCTCAGTTTTTCGCTATCAAATATCTCAACGAGTTGTAAAAGTCTCTTTACATTAGCATCAGTGTCTGCAATTATTATGAAACTTGGTGGAACCTCAAGAATAGCACCCCCTTGCGAAAGCATCGGGGTAAGAATCTTTGACATCTCAGCAGAAGTTATGAACTTAAGCTGGACTACCTGGACAATGGCGATGCCTTTTAATTCTACTGTATCAGGCTCCCTCCCAAAACGTATTGGTGATGGCTCTTTTGGTATGTCACTTATAGAGATAATCCTGTACAATCCCCTTTCTTCAACAACTGCTATTCCATTAAGTCTGAAGATAATCTCCATTACACTTAGTACTTCAGACCTTGGAATAGGTGTTGTTGTCCTGAAATTGACCCTGCCTTTTATCTTAGGGTCAACAATAAAATTGACCTTCAGGATCTCGCCGAAGACCGTCTGGATTACTTCATATACATCAGCATCATCAAAAAAGAAACTTATATCTGCAGGCTTCTTTTCCACCTTTGGTGGTGCAGGCTTAACAGGTAACTCCTCTTTTTTCTCAGGTGGCTTTACTTCTGATTGTTTTTCTTCAGCAGGCTTTGGTGGCACCAATGGTGTTGGTGTAGTAGGCGATGGTGCTGGTTGAACAGGCTGTGAAGGAGGAGTTTGGTTAGGTTGTGGTTTTTGAGGTATTGGTTGTGCTGGCAGTGCTGGTTGCTCTGTTGGCAATTCTTCATCCTCTTCTTTATTACCTTCCTCTTCATCTGCCTCCATAACAGTCTTTTTTACCAGACTGGTATCCACTTTTTTGTCTGGAACTATTTTCACTGAATCGTAAATATTTTTCCCTGCCTTTATATCAGTCTTCTTCCTTTCCTGTACATCAAATACAAGCCTTGATGGAGAATAGAACCTTGAAAACTTTACCTCTCTCTCCTCACCAAGATTGATCTCTAATAATTTATTCAGAAGTGCGAATCTGAAAGGAAACTTTTGTGGTGCTTTCAGGTCTAATTGTTCAGGAAGCTCTATCTTCAATCGAGAGGGTAAAATAACAAACTTTGTTGCATTTATTATGGATTCTCCTGCCTCAATGACGATTCGTTCAAATCCAGTGTGTCTTCCGTATCTAAGAATAATATCACCTGTCTGTATAGCATGAGGATTAGGATTATTTTCTAAGATAGAACTTAAAAATGTAATAAAGAAATATATAGAGATAAATAAAAGGAAACCCATTAGTTTCCTGCTTATATGGCTTTTCATAGATGTTCTAAGATAATGCATTTACTTTTCTATGTCAATAGAATGAAATCACACAAAGGTGTATAATTAATATTTACAAATTAGAGAATCAAGGGAGAAGAAGATTGAGGCTTTATGCTTTAACTATTTCAGAGGCAAGGTCTCTGCTTGACAGGAGAGAAATATCTGTTAAAGACCTTGTCAATTCTATATCAGCGAGGATAGATGCTGTTGAAGACAGAATAAGATCTTTCGTCACTATAACAAAAGAACACGCCTTTAGTCTCATAGAAGAGACCGAAAAGAAGATCGGCAGGGAGAGGAAGATGTTACTCGGTATTCCTCTTGCCGTCAAAGATAATATATGCACAAAGGATATACTCACAACCTGTTCATCTAAGATACTCTTTAACTTCGTGCCACCTTATGAAAGCACTGTAACATTAAAGCTTAAAGAGCAAGGTTATATACTAATTGGGAAAGCAAATATGGATGAGTTTGCGATGGGCTCATCAACTGAAAACTCATCTTTCTTTATAACAAGAAATCCATGGGACATCGAAAGGTCACCCGGAGGCTCAAGCGGTGGACCTGCCGCTGCAGTTGCTGCTGATGAGTGTATTGCAGCATTAGGCTCTGATACAGGAGGTTCAATAAGACAGCCAGCAGCCTTCTGTGGAGTAGTTGGATTAAAACCAACATATGGGAGGGTATCAAGATATGGTCTTGTCGCCTTTGCATCTTCTTTAGACCAGATAGGACCTATTACGAAGAATATTGAAGATTCAGCGATATTGATGAATATTATCTCAGGTCATGACCCTCTTGATTCTACTTCAGCACCTGTTTCAGTCCCAGATTTTACATCTTCCCTTGGCAGAGATATAAAAGGACTCAAAATAGGTGTTCCAAAGGAGTATTTTATTAAAGGCATTGACGAAGAAGTAGACTTTCTCGTAAAGAATGCTATCAGACATCTTGAATCCCTCGGAGCAGTCCCTGTAGAGGTATCACTCCCTCATACTGACTATGCTATTGCAGCATATTACATCATAGCAACATCCGAGGCATCTTCAAACCTTGCAAGGTATGATGGCATGAAATATGGTCTTAGGGCAGAAGGAAAAGACCTGATAGATACATATATGAAGACAAGGGCTTCTGGATTCGGTCCAGAGGTCAAGAGGAGAATAATGCTAGGAACTTATGCTCTCTCAGCAGGGTATTATGAGGCTTATTATAAAAAGGCACAGCAGGTGAGAACACTCATAAAGCAGGACTTTGATAAAGTCTTCAAAGAGGTTGATGTGATTGTTACTCCAACATCTCCTACTCCTGCATTTAAAATAGGAGAAAAGATTCAAGATCCCCTCCAGATGTACCTGTCTGATATATTTACAATATCTGTTAATCTTGCAGGTATTCCAGCTATTTCTATCCCATGTGGATTTACAAAAAATAATCTACCGGTGGGACTACAGATAATAGGTAAGCCTTTTGATGAAGAGACGGTCTTGAAAGTTGCTTTTGCCTATGAACAGAGCACAGATTGGCATAAAAGGAGACCTAATCTATGAAATACGAGGCAGTCATAGGACTTGAGGTACATGCCCAGATGTTGACAGAGACAAAGATATTCTGTGGCTGTTCTACAAAATTCGGATCAGAACCCAATACACAGACATGTCCAGTTTGTATTGGTATGCCAGGGGTCCTTCCTGTCTTAAATAAAAAAGCCCTTGAACTTGCAATCAAGACAGGTCTTTCAATGAATTGCAAGATATCCAGATACAGCAGGTTTGCAAGAAAAAATTACTTTTATCCTGATTTACCAAAAGGATATCAGATCAGCCAGTATGAGCTTCCGATATGCGAAGATGGATATGTTGAGATAGTTATCGATGGAGAAATTAAAAAGATTGGAATCATCAGGATCCATATAGAAGAAGATGCAGGCAAGAACATACATGTAGAAGACGGCAATTACAGTTTTGTAGATTTAAACAGGGCAGGAGTCCCACTTATGGAGATCGTTTCAAAGCCTGATATAAGGAGCCCGCGCGAAGCAGTAGAATATATGAAAAAGCTCAGGACTATTCTGAGATATCTTGGTGTCTGCGATGGGAACATGGAACAGGGGTCGCTAAGATGTGATGCAAATGTGTCTGTTAGACCTATCGGTCAAAAAGAGTATGGTATAAGGACTGAGGTAAAAAATATTAATTCATTTAAATTTGTTGAAAAGGCGCTTGATTATGAGATAAGAAGGCAGATGAAGATATTGGAACACGGTGGGAAGGTTATTCAGGAGACAAGGCTATGGGACTCTATAAGAGGCATAACAGAATCGATGCGTGGAAAAGAAGAGGCACATGACTACAGATACTTCCCAGAACCAGACCTTGTACCAATAACCGTTGATCAGGAGTGGATTAATGAAATAAAAGAATCCATTACTGAATTACCTGACATAAAGAGAGGGCGTTTTGTTTCTGAATATTCACTTCCTGAACATGATGCGGATTTTCTTTCATCAGAGAGACCACTTGCAGACTGGTTTGAAGAAGCAGTTAAACTTGGTGGGCAACCTAAGATTGTTTCAAACTGGATACAGGGCGACTTAATGAGGTTATTGAATGAAGAAGATAAAACAATAGAAGAATGTCCTCTGAGACCAAAACAACTTGTTGGCATGTTAAGGCTCATAGATAATGGGACAATCAGTGGAAAGATTGCAAAGGCTGTATTTGAAGAGATGTATAAAACAGGCAAAGATGCTGAGATTATTGTAAAGGAAAAAGGGCTTTTACAGATAAGTGATACCAGAGAAATAGATAAATTTATTGATGAGGTTATTGCAAAACATCCAAAGGAAGTTGAGCGGTTCAGGTCAGGAGAGGAAAAGCTCATAGGATTTTTCGTAGGTCAGGTGATGAAGCTGACTAAAGGAAAAGCGAATCCACAGATGGTGAATGAGTTATTAAGGAAGAAACTGTCACCATAAAGTAATAAACTGTCGCAATGCGACCTCTCAATTACATTTTCCATATGCAACTTGATTTTATCATCTTCTTTTCATTAATCTTAAATGAAAACCATAAATCGTTACTGTAATTCGTGATATGTAATAAGCAATATATTATTCTGACTAATTACCATCACGTTTTACGAGACAATGGAGAGATGTCCGAGAGGCCGAAGGAGCACGACTGGAAATCGTGTGTGGGGTCTAAAAACCTCACCGAGGGTTCAAATCCCTCTCTCTCCGCCATCTCTTAATAATTTTTGATACGCAGTCAGGGAAGGGCACTATGCAGCAGATGGATGTGAACCCCGTCAGGTCCGGAAGGAAGCAGCGGTAAGCATTTTCTCTGCGTGACATAGGACGTCTTTTCCTGGCTGCCAAAAACTAAAAGGTCATCAGTCAATGGTCATAAAAACTATTGACTATTGACCAATGAGTATTGACTAAACTTATGAGCTATTTAGTACTTGCAAGAAAATGGAGACCACAGAGCTTTGATGAACTTATCGGACAGGAACCCATAATAAGAATCCTGAGAAACTCAATAGAACAGAGGAAGGTAGCACATGCTTATCTTTTCTCTGGTCCGAGAGGTGTTGGCAAGACCTCTACAGCAAGGATTTTAGCAAAGGCTCTGAACTGTGAAAGTGGCCCTACCCCTGCGCCATGCGGCACCTGTGCGTCATGCAAGGCAATTACAGATGGTTATTCAATTGATGTTCTTGAGATAGATGGTGCATCTAATACCAGTGTGGATGATGTGAGAGATTTGAGAGAAAGAGTAAAATATGCACCCTCTGCCGGAAAATACAAGGTCTATATCATTGACGAATCCCATATGCTTTCCAACGCTGCATTCAATGCTCTTCTTAAGACCCTTGAAGAACCTCCACCTCATGTCATATTTGTACTCGCAACCACAGCTCCCAAAAAGATTCCTCTGACTGTGCTCTCCCGTTGCCAGCATCTTCCTTTCAGGAGGATACCCACCAATGAGATAAAGAAACGCCTGAAGGAGATATCCCTTGAAGAGAATATAAATATCTCTGGTCCTGCACTTGAACTAATCGCAAGGGCTTCTGATGGAAGCTTAAGGGATTCACTCACAATACTTGATCAGTTATCCTCATTCTCATCAGACATAAATGAGTCTGATGTTAAAGACCTACTTGGTTTAACAGACTTCAGCCTCCTTTCTAAGACATCTGTTGCACTTATTGAGGGAAAAAGAGAAGATATATTAAAGATTACTGAGGAACTTGTTGAAAGAGGAACTGACATAAGGTCATTTATAAAAGAACTCGTCCACTTCTTCAGAGATTTACTGGTTGCAAAGGTTGTAGGAAACCCCGAAAATATCCTTGATTTAGATAAAGACGAAATAGATACTGTAAAAGAGATTGCGAGTAAGACCTCAGAAGAAGAACTCACACTCCTCCTTTCAGAAATAATGAAGGCAGAGTTGGATATAAAAAATGCTTCTTCCCCTCGCATCAGTCTTGAGATGTCCCTCATAAAGGCGAGCTTCTTGAGTGATATAAAACCTCTGAAAGAGATCTTAAAAAATATAGATAATTACCTTAAGGATAACTTTTCTGAGGTCAAAAAATCCGCATTCCCTGAACCTGTAATGAACCTTCCTGAAAGACATGCTGAACCTCCAGACCTGGATTCAGAATACGATGAGATCGTAAACCATCCTATTCAGGAGGATCAGAATAACGCATCTGTTATAGATGGTGACGCGGATATAATAACTGAGACCTTGACAGAAGACCTCAGGCAAAGGGCTATAAGAAAGATGGATGCACCCCTTGCCTCAAAACTATCAAGGGCAGAGTTTATACTGAATGCTAATGAACTCAGGATTATCTTAAATGGTGGTGATTCAGTCTTTGCTGACTCTATAAGAAAGAATCTGAAAGTATTAGAAAAGATTTTCTCTGAAGAAATCGGTTCAGATATTAAGGTTAAGATAGAGACTCAAAAAGAAAAAGAGAATAAGATGAGTAAAAAGGAGCTGAAGGAAAAGATAATGGGTGAGCCTATTATTAAGGAGGCTCTTGAACTCTTTGATGGAAGGATCGTAGATGTGATTCCATTAGAGGAAGACAAGAAGTAGAATGAATATTAACCCATATTATTCATAAAATTCTTGGCAGATGTAGTATTTGAGCGGATTTAAA
>JBNAVX010000042.1:0-19608 GCA_049700155.1 Thermodesulfovibrionales bacterium | reverse complement strand
TGAAGCCCAGACTTTAGTCGGGGAGCTTCACTCATAAATTTATGAATTAAGTGGGCTAAACTACTGAAATGACTATAAGAATTTTATAATTTATATTTATGGGTTATTTTTTGACCCCTTCTCTTGCAATTGCTATTTTTCCTGTCCTTACAAACTCTTTGATGCCCATTGGTTTTAGGAGTTCAACTATAGCCTCTATCTTTTTTTCATCACCTGTAACTTCTATTGTATAAGTCTTTTGACTTGAATCTACAATCCTGCCTCTGAATATCTCAGCAATCCTGAGGACTTCAGCCTTGTCTTCAGGTCTGGGTGCAACTTTAATCAGAACCATCTCACGCTCTACATGGTCAAGCTCAGTCATATCAACGACCTTTATGACATCTATAAGCTTATTCAACTGTTTTGTTATCTGCTCGATAATCTGATCATCTCCACTTGTAACAATAGTCATAACTGATATCTGAGGGTCTATTGTTTCACCAACAGAAAGGCTTTCAATATTATACCCCCTGCCACTGAAAAGACCTGCTATTCGTGAAAGAACACCAAATTTATTTTCAACAAGCAGCGAAATTGTATGCCTCATTTAATCGCCCTGAGTTTTTTTTCTGCCTTTTCCTTTGATTCCTCAAAGAGCATCTGGTCTATAGGGGCACCTGCTGGTACCATCGGATAAACTTTCTCTTTCCAGTCAACAATAAAATCCATAAAGACTGTCTTCTTTATCTTGAATGACTCTTTTAAAATAGGCTCAACCTCTGAAGGTCTTGTAGCTCTGAATCCAGCAGCACCATAAGCTTCTGCTAACTTGACAAAATCAGGTACAACATGACTATAAAGCTCGCTATAAGAATATCTTTCATTGAAGAAAAGTTCCTGCCACTGTCTTACCATTCCAAGGTAATGGTTATTCAATATAGCAACTTTTACTGGAAGTTTATGGATGATAGCAGTTGCGAGTTCTTGGATATTCATCTGTATACTACCGTCACCTGCGATGTCTATGACAAGTTTATTAGGGTGAGCAATCTGTGCACCAATTGCAGCAGGAAATCCATAGCCCATTGTCCCAAGTCCACCTGAGGTCAGTAGTGTCCTTGGTTTATCAAATTTATAAAATTGAGCTGTCCACATCTGATTCTGACCAACTTCTGTTGTAATGATTGCATCCCCTTTTGTAAGCTCATAAATCTTTTCAATAACAAATTGTGGTTTTATTACCTCATCACTGAATGTATATGTGAGTGGTCTCTCCTTTTTCCATTCATCAATCTGCTTTAACCACGCCTTACGAACCTCACCCCATTGTTCCTTTACCTCTTCTTTCAGAATCTTATTCAAAACAATAAGAACCCTTTTGACATCTCCAACAATTGGGATATCTACACGCACATTTTTTCTGATTGATGTTGGATCAATATCTATATGAATTATTTTTGCTTGAGGAGCAAAAGCATCAATTTTACCAGTAACCCTATCGTCGAATCTAACACCAATTCCTATTAAAAGGTCAGATTCCTGTATTGCCTTGTTAGCATAATATGTCCCATGCATTCCAGGCATCCCGAGTGAGAGAGAATGTGTCCCTGGAAATGAACCAAGACCCATAAGGGTCATTGTGACAGGAATTTCTGTATATTCTGCGAGTTCTCTAAGTTCTTTTGAGGCTCCGGATAGAATCACACCTCCTCCAGCTAATATCACAGCCTTCTTTGACTTTGAAATAAGATGAGCAGCTTGTGTGATCATCCACTTATTTCCCTCATAAGTTGGTTTGTAGCTCCTAAGATTCAACTCTGGCCAGGTAAACTCTGCTTTTGAAGCAGTAACATCCTTTGGCAGATCAACAAGCACAGGACCGGGTCTACCTGATGTAGCAATATAAAACGCCTGTTTTATTATAGTTGAGAGTTCTCTTACATCTTTTACAAGATAATTATATTTTGTGCATGGTCTTGATATTCCTACTATGTCGGCTTCCTGGAAGGCATCATTTCCTATGAGCGCAGTCGGCACCTGACCAGAAAAAACGATAACAGGAATAGAGTCCATATACGCAGTTGCTAAACCAGTTACAGTATTTGTAGCTCCTGGACCTGAGGTAACGAGGGCAACTCCCGGCTTGCCTGTTGATCTTGCGTATCCATCTGCAGCATGAACAGCACCCTGTTCATGCCTCGTAAGGATAAGTTGTATATCCTTGTTATCATAAAGCAGGTCAAATATTCCAAGAACTACACCCCCTGGATAACCAAATATATATTTAACTCCTTCTCTTTTTAAAGACTCAATAAATATCTCAGCACCTGTAATCTTCATATTTCTGTTATATACTCCTTTTTATCACTTTAACTAATCCCCCCTTCCCTCATATAGTATGAGAAAGAAGGGGGGATTAGTTATTTATTTTAACATGATTGCTCCCTTACCTGCTGAACTGACCATCATCGAATACCTTGAAAGGTAACCTGTTTTTATCTTTGGTTGAGGTGGTTTCCATTTCTTTAGTCTCTCTTTTATCTCTTTATTTGATAGTTGAATATCAATCTTTCTCTTTGGTATATCGATTATGATCTTATCACCATTCTTTACTATTGCTATCGGACCACCTTCCATAGCTTCAGGTGATATATGTCCAATACATGGTCCTCTCGTCCCTCCTGAAAATCTTCCGTCTGTAACTAATGCGACAGATTCACTTAATCCCATACCAACTATAGCAGATGTCGGAGATAACATCTCTCTCATTCCAGGTCCACCTTTTGGACCTTCATATCTAACTACAACGACATTACCTTGAACTATTTCACCTCCAAGTATCGCCTTCATTGCATCTTCCTCAGAATCAAATACCTTTGCAATACCTTCGAATTTCATTGCATTTTCAGTAACAGCAGATTGTTTTACAACTGCACCATCAGGTGCGAGATTTCCCTTAAGAATAGCTATTCCTCCTTCTTTATGAAAAGCATTTTCCAAGGGTCTTATGACATCTTCATCTTTTATTTTTGCAGAATCTGCTATCGCAAAAGTTCCTTTTTCACTCACAGTCTGAGTATTATGTATTTTTTCTTTTAGCCTCTTGAAAACAGCAGGTATACCACCTGCATATTCAAGGTCTTCAAGATAATACCTTCCAGAAGGAAGCATATCACATATATGTGGTATCCTTCTGCTCAGTCTATCAAATACTTCAAGTGGAAGATCAATGCCAACTTCATGGGCTATCGCAGGAATATGAAGTACTGTATTTGTAGAACCCCCAAGTGCAAGATCCACCATTATCGCATTCTCAAATGCCCTCCTTGTCATTATCTTCCGAGGAGTAACATTGTTTTTTATGAGCTCAACGATTCTCCTTCCAGATTCGAAAGCAATTCTTTTCTTTTTTGACGATACAGCAAGTGATGTAGCACATCCTTCAAGGCTCATTCCAAGAGCTTCTGTTATACATGCCATTGTATTGGCAGTGTACATGCCCTGACATGAACCCTCGCCGGGACAAGCACATTCCTCAAGAGCCTCAAGTTCCTCATCACTTATCAATCCCTTTTTGTATCTACCAATCGCCTCGAATGTGTCATTAACCAGCGAGAGTCTTTTACCCTTAAGGTGTCCTGCTAACATAGGACCAGCTGTAACGACTATTGAAGGTATATTAACCCTTGCAGCACCCATGAGCATGCCTGGTGTAATCTTGTCACAGTTTGTAAGGAGGACAAGACCATCGAATTGATGAGCCTGTGCCATTGTCTCTATTGAATCAGCGATTAATTCTCTGGAAGGAAGAGAATAATGCATTCCCCTGTGCCCCATTGCTATCCCATCGCATATACCAGGAATCCCGAAAAAGAAAGGATAGCCACCACCTGTATGAATTCCCTTTTCGATAAATCTCTCAAGGTCTCTCATTCCTACATGTCCAGGGATAATATCTGTAAAACTCGTAGCAACACCTATAAAGGGTTTATTCATCTCTGTCTTTGGAATACCTGTTGCATAAAGAAGGGCTCTATGAGGCACCCTTTCAAGTCCTTCTTTTATAACCTTACTTCTCACAGTTTAATATCCTCCCTTCAATAAGTATCTAATATATTTTGATTCCGCATTAAGTGTGGAATCTTTTGAAAACTTCAGGAAATTATAAAATTCCTTAATTTCCGCGGCTTCTTTTATATTCCCTAACCAATTCAGCCATTCTGTCCTTTTTGAGCAATTTTTGCTTCTGTATCTTTTTCCTCTCAATCTCTTCTTCAGGAGTCAGATAGCGTTTGCTGTCAATCTTTGCGAGTAACTCTTCAAGAGTCCTGTGCTCTTCTATAAGTTTTCTAAATTCTTCATTCTCTTTTTTTAGTAATTCAGCGATCTCTTCCTCTTGCAAAGTACCCTCCTTTTCTGCAGTTGATAAGCCAATTGGCTCACTGCTATATAGTATTTATATTTTAAACTGGTTTCAAAATAACACATTTATGGGGTTAAAACAACCCTAAAATTCTATTTCTGTTATTTTTTATGAGTAAACCGAAAATACATTACTTCAGTTAACCTGAAAGTTGTTCTTCAAAGATTCTCTCTGCAAGTCTATATGAATTCTCTATACAGTCATTAACTCCAATGCCTCTATAAGAATTTCCTGTAATATAAAGCCCCTTATATGTTTTTACAATCCTATCAATTTCCTCGAGCCTTTTATCATGACCGAGTAAGTACTGAGGGATTCCTTTTTCATGCCTGTAAATCTTTATGAAATCCGGAAAAACATCTAATCCCATAATATCCTTTATATCATTCATAACTATACTTATGAGTCTGTCATCATCAAGCATAGCTATCTCAGGTGACCTTGCGCCCCCGAGCATACTTCTCATAAGGACATACCCTTCAGGGGCCCTGTTGGGGAATACACTTGAATCCCAGAGTGTCCCGAGAATTTTTTTACCTTCTCTTTTAGGAACAAGAAAACCAAAACCATCAAGAGAGCTTTTTATCCTTTCCTTTTTATAACCAAAGCATACAACTGATATAGGTGGATATGGAATCTCACTAAGTATCAAAGATAATCTTTTATTAAAATCTTTAATTATCTCTGATGTTGAATGCGCTGGTGAAGCAATAACAACTGCTTCTGCCTCAAATCTTGAATTATCTGATAAAAAAACATTATACATTTTTCCTTTTTTATCGATTGAAACTACCCTGCTATTTGTCTTGAGCCTATTACCTAAAAAATCTTTAAGAGAAGAAACAAGGACCTGCATACCATCCAAAAATGAAGTTAAAACACCACCGGGTCCGGCTCCTATCTTCTTACCGGATTTTTTTGCTTCTTTTTTTAGCTTTATCATAGCCTTTATGAGGCTACCGTACTTTCTTTCAAGTTCAAATATCTTTGGAAAACAGCTTTTAAGACTCATTTTTTCTGGATCACCTGCATAAATCCCTGATGCCATAGGATCAATAAGTTTTTCATATGCTTCAGCACCAAGTCTACGTCTTGCAAAATCAGCAAGACTTTCATCTTCCTTTAATCCCTTAGGTGCAAAAATTTCATAGATAATCCTTATTCTTCCAGATACACTTAATAAATTTGACAGAAAAAAAGATAAAGGAGACTCTGGTAAAAGATGGAGTTTACTATCTGAAAATATATACCTTTTTCTTGCAGTATCATTACTCCTGACAGGAGTAAGTCCGAGATCAGAGGCAAGTTCAAGTGTCCTTGGCCTATTATCTAAAAATCCATTAACACCACCTTCGCAAAGAAAACCATTGACCCTTTCCGTCCAGATCTTACCTCCTGCCTTTTCTTCTGATTCTAAGACATAAAGGTCTAATTTTGGGTCTTTTTTCAGAAGGAAATATGCTAAGGATAAACCTGATATTCCCCCTCCAATAATAATTAATCTCATAAATTTATTAAATCCACCCTTTTTCTCTTACATTATTTAAAACTATGTCTTTTAGTGCCTCTATAAATATTGGGTGTGTATTCAGTGAATCTACTCTCTTAAGAAATATACCATTTTTTTCAGCTATATTTTTATATAATATATCTATCTCGTATAATGTCTCAATATGGTCTGAGACAAAGCTTATAGGAACAACAAGAACATTTTTAATTCCTTCTCTGGCAAGTTTTTCAATGGCTTTCTCTGTTGTTGGTTCAAGCCATTTTACTAGACCAGTTTTACTCTGATAAGAAAGGGACCACTTAATACTTAACCTCTTTGTGATCTCTTCTATAGTGCATTCAATTTGCTTTACATAGGGGTCACCCTCTTTTATCAATGCTTCTGGAAGATTATGTGCACTGAAAAGCACGTGAACATTTAGTCCAGCGTATGGCTTTAGTTGTTCATACTTAAAAGACTTAAGACCATTCTTGATCACATCCACAAGGGCTTCAATGTATAAAGGATGATCAAACCATGAAGCAATAAATGAGACCTCCATGGGACATTTTAAAAGGACTTTTTTAAGTACTGAAAGTGATGAGCCAGTTGTAGCATGTGAATATTGAGGATACAAATTCAGTGCTACAAGTCTCTTTATACCCTTCTTATATATCTCAGGCACAACTTCATCTATGAACGGGTGCCAGTAACGCATCCCTACAAAGGTTTTAAACCTTGCCCCCTCTTTTACCCTCCCCAAATGTAACTTCTGACTTCTAAGTTCTGATTTCTGAGTTCTGATTTCTGAATTCTGATTAAGTGCCACTTCAAGTGCCTTTGCCTGAGCCAAAGTAATATCAAGTATAGGGGATTTATTACCAATAAGACTGTATAGTCTTTTTGTCTTTATTGAGCGGAAATAAGATATGAAAAATGCTAAAGGTTTCTGAAAAATTGGGTGTCCGAGCCTTATAATTTCTCTGTCAGAAAAGAGATTGTAAAGAAATGGTCTTACTGCCTGAAGGGAATCAGGTCCACCAAGGTTTAAAAGGATTACGCCTATGACCTCTTCTTCAGTCTCACCCAAATCTTTATCCTGCTATTAAAACCTCTGCTGAAGTATATTCTTTGAAAGGTTCACTAACAATTTTAAGAAATTCAACAACTTCATGTCCATACCCAAATTTGTATAGGAAGCATAACCTTTTCCGTGATGCATTTCTATAAAGTGTCATTCTGAACTCGTTTCAGGATTAATTTAGGGTAGCTTGACAGTTTAGATTCTGTCATGGAAAAGTGATGCCTACGACATATACTTTATAGGTGAACTTTAATATCCCATTAATGTAAAATAATAAGTCTAAAACTAAAATTTTTATTCTTAAGGAGAGGTTGCTATGTTAAAACGTTATTTATTAGCCCCGGGACCAACACCAGTTCCACCCGAAGTGCTGCTCGCAATGTCAGCACCTATCATACACCACCGTTCGCCAGATTTTCTTCCTGTGCTTGATGCTGCAAAAAAGGGCTTACAGTGGTTATATCAGACTAAGAATGATGTACTTATTCTATGTTCTTCAGGTACTGGCGGAATGGTTGGTTCTGTAAATAACTTCTTTAATCCAGGAGAAAAGGTAATCGTCATAAATGGAGGTAAGTTCGGCGAACGTTGGACAAAGATATGTCAAGCTTATGGTCTTAAGGTAGATGAGATTACTATAGAATGGGGTTATGCAGTAAAGCCTGAAATAGTGGAAGAGAAGCTAAAAAAGGATAAAAAGATAAAAGGTGTTTTTGTTCAGGCATCAGAGACATCAACAGGTGTTTATCATGATATAAAGACACTGGCATCAATTGTTAAGAAATATGAGGATACACTTCTAATCGTTGATGCTATAAGTGCCCTTGTTGCACATGACCTGAGAACTGACGAATGGGAGATTGATGTAGTGGTTGGTGGGTCACAAAAAGGTCTGATGCTCCCACCAGGTCTTGCCTTTGTCAGCATAAGTGAAAAGGCATGGAAAAAGGCAGAAACATCAAAATTACCAAAATTTTATTTCAATTTCAAAAAAGAACGTGAAAACCTCGCTAAAAACCAGACAAACTTCACATCACCCGTTACCCTCATTATCGGGTTGAATGAAAGTCTGAAGATGCTCCAGAAAGAAGGACTCGAGAATGTATTTAAAAGACATGAAAGGTTAGCTCATGCAACAAGGACAGCTGTACAATCACTCGGTTTAGAACTTTATTCAAAAGATACACCATCTAATGCTGTAACTGCTATTATGACACCTCAAGGGATCGATGGACAGGTTGTCTATAAGAACCTTAGAGAAAAATATGGAATCACAGCAGCAGGAGGACAGGACAGGGCAAGAGGAAAGATATTCCGCATCGCCCATTTAGGATTTGTTGACAGGTTCGATATCATAACAGCGATCGCAGGGATCGAAATGGTATTAAAAGGGCTGGGACATCCTATAAAGCTCGGTACAGGAGTGGCTGTAGCTGAAGAGCTTTTAATCGATTAACAGTAGTTTAGCAAATTTTAAGTCTTAATATCTCATGCTGAACTTATTTCAGTATCTAAAACTTACAATCAAGAAGTTATGAGACCTTAAACTAAGTTTAAGGTAAAAGATTTAGTGTTTATATTTTTTATATTCAATGAGTTACAATTTTTGCTAAACTACAGTAAATTAGTTAAACAGAGGAGTACATATGAAAGTTCTTGTTAGTGATAATCTCTCACAGAAGGGAATAGAAATACTTAAAAAAGCAGGAATTGATGTAGATGTTAAGACAGGAATGAAGCCAGAGGAATTAGCAAAAGTCATAGGGAATTACCAGGGACTTATCGTGAGGTCTGCTACAAAAGTAACATCAAAAATTATAGATGCGGCTTCAAACCTTAAGGTTATAGGACGTGCAGGCTCAGGACTTGATAATGTTGATATCACAGCGGCAACAAAAAAAGGCATAGTAGTAATGAATGCACCAGGAGGCAATACAATTACTACAGCAGAACATACTATGGCACTCATGTTCGCCCTCGCAAGGCAGATCCCTCAGGCAACAGCTTCTATGAAGCAGGGAAAGTGGGAAAAGAAAAAGTTTATGGGTGTTGAACTCTTTAATAAGACCCTCGGGATAATCGGTATAGGGAATATAGGAAGTCAGGTAGCAAAAAGGGCTCAGGCTTTTGCGATGAATGTGATATCTTATGACCCATTTCTCAGTGACGAGAAGGCAAAAACAATGGGGGTCGAAAAAGTCAGTCTTGAAGAGTTGTTCAGACGTTCTGATTTTATCACAATCCATACCCCGATAACAGCAGAAACGAGAAACTTAATAAATAGGGAAACGATTAAAAAAATGAAAGATGGAGTCAGGATTATTAATTGTGCAAGGGGTGGAATCGTGAATGAAAAAGATCTCTACGATGCACTCATTGAAGGTAAGGTAGCAGGCGCTGCATTAGATGTATTTGAGAAAGAACCACCTGAAAATAACCCTCTTATTACACTTGATAATGTAGTCACCACACCTCACCTTGGTGCCGCAACAAAAGAGGCACAGGAAAATGTAGCTATCGTAATTGCAGAACAGATAGTAGATTATCTTATCCATGGAACAATAAGAAATGCTGTAAACTTCCCTTCTATCCCGGCAGACCAGGTTACAAAGCTCCAGCCATATATAAATCTTGCAGAAAAGCTTGGACTATTTGCTGCACAGATATTTGAGGATGGCGTTACAGAAATAACGGTCGAATATAAGGGAGAAGCAAGCGAGATAAATTCAGCTCCTGTAAAAATAGCTGCTATAAAGGGGTTTCTTACACCCATTCTTGAAGAGACAGTAAACTTTGTCAATGCGCCTTTTATTGCTAAAGAACGTGGAATAGAGGTCAAAGAAACAAAGAGTGCTGATGCGGGTGATTATCAGAGCATGGTAGCGATCAGAATTAAATCAAAGCAAAAGGAAAGCTATCTGGCAGGAACACTGTTTAGCAGAAAAGATCCTCGTATCGTTGCAGTTGACAGCTTTAAAATCGAGATTGTACCTGAAGGAGAACTCCTCTTTATATACAATATTGATAAACCAGGGGTAATAGGCAATATTGGAACGATTCTCGGTAATAATAATATCAACATAGCAAGGATGCAGTTCGGAAGAGAAACACCCGGAGGGAGAGCGATCTCAGTAATTACTATAGATACACCTGTCACACCAAAAATTATAGAAGAAATAAAGAGCCTTCCGAATGTCCTTTCACTTAAACGGATAAATCTTTAATTTGTTAAAAAATGGCTAATGTCATCATAGTAGGTGCACAATGGGGAGACGAAGGTAAAGGAAAGATCGTTGACTATCTTTCTGAGAAGGCAGATGTCATAGCAAGATACCAGGGAGGAAATAATGCAGGTCATACTGTCGTAATAAATAATGAAAAGTTTATATTTCACCTTATTCCTTCAGGGATATTGCATGAAGGTAAGATATGCATAATAGGTAATGGAGTAGTAATTGACCCATCAGTTCTCCTTGAGGAGATTTATAACCTTAAAAAAAGAGGCATAGAAGTTGAAGGAAAACTATATATTAGCAAAAATGCCCATCTTATCATGCCCTATCATAAAGAGATCGAGAAAGAGAGTGAAAAACTCAAAGGTCTAAAAAGGATCGGGACGACTGGTCGTGGAATAGGACCTGCTTATGTTGATAAGATAGCGAGAACTGGTATAAGAGTCGTTGACCTTTTCCAACCGTCTGTATTTAAAGAAAAACTGAGATTAAATCTTATTAATATCAATTTTCTTCTGAAAAATATGTATAAAGTTCCCTGTATAGATGAGAAAGCCCTCTACAGAGAATATATGGGTTATGGTAAAAAACTTTCTAAGTTTATTGCTGATACTGACATCATTATAAACAAAATGATCTCTGAAGATAGAAATATTATTTTTGAAGGGGCACAAGGAACACTACTTGATGTTGACCATGGAACATATCCGTATGTTACATCATCAAATCCCAGTGCTGGAGGAGCATGCACAGGTCTTGGGGTAGGACCCACCAAAATTTCAAAAGTACTCGGGGTTTCTAAAGTATATACAACAAGGGTTGGAGGTGGACCATTTCCTACAGAGATAAAAGGTGCCCTTGGCGATATGATTAGAGAAAAAGGTGGTGAATACGGAGCAACAACCGGCAGACCAAGAAGGTGTGGATGGCTTGATATGGTCGTTTTAAAGCATTCTGCAAGGGTCAACGGACTCACGGGTATTGCACTTACAAAACTTGATGTCCTTGATGGTCTAAAAACAATTAAAGTATGCACCTCTTACAGATATAAAGGGAAGACATATGAAGAACTTCCAAAAGAGATTAATATCATTGAAGAGTGCAAACCCATATATAAGGAGTTTAAGGGATGGACCACAAGCACAGTTGGGATAAAAGAATATTCAAAACTACCAGAGTCAGCACGCCTATACATCAAAGAAATTGAGAAAATGTTGGGCGTAAAGGTCCAGATCATATCAACAGGTCAGAAGCGAGATGAGATTATACAACTCCAGAATATATTCACCTCTTAGGTTCAGTATTTAACATAGATAAATTCTGACCATGACGTTTCTTAATAATATGCTTTCAAAATTATTAAATCTTTTATATCCTTCAAATTGTCCATCCTGTAGAAACGTATCTGATGTTTTTTCTTACTCTCCAATCTGTTCATCCTGCTGGTCAAAGATAATGAGATATACTGGACCTTCTTGCAGGATATGTGCTATTCCTTTAAATTCTTCATACGCAGAAATATGTTCACAATGTCTTAAAAAAGCACCACCTTTTTCTAAGGTTATCAATTACAGTATTTATGATGGGGTACTTGCAGAGGCAATCAATCTTTTAAAATTTCATGGACTCAAGAGACTTGCTAAACCTCTCAGCAGATTAATGATAGACTTTGATCTTCATGGTTTAGAAGGTGTAGTGCCTGTCCCTCTAAGCAGAAAGAGATTAATAGAAAGGGGATTTAACCAATCCCTACTTTTTGCAAAGACTATATCAAAAGAGAAAAAAATCCCTCTGTTGATGGATAATTTGTTGAAAGTGAAAGAGACAGCCCCTCAAACTGGTTTATCAGGTAAAGAAAGGATTTCAAACATTAAGGGTGCATTTACTGTAAAAGGAGATATAAGGGGGCTCAGACTCTTACTCGTCGATGATGTGATGACGACTGGAGCTACAGTAACAGAATGTTCAAAAAAACTTATAGAAGCAGGTGCTGAAGAGGTTGTCGTCCTTACACTTGCAAGAACGAGCATGTTGTAATAAGAATCAATGAGCCTTAACCGATATTATTCATAAAATTTTTGGCAGATGTAGTATTCGAGCGGATTTAAATTCTTTCGAAGAAAGAATTTACCTCGGAGGCTCGATCTTAATCGAGCCGAGAATGAGCGAGAATACTGCATCTACCAATTACTCATAAATTTATGAATTAAGTGGGTTAAACATTAATCAAAGTTAGCTTTAACAATATATTTTCAGGTCAATAAGTTGTATCCAACCGTAGCGATTAGTTGGCTCTATTGGTAACAGTCTAATTCATAACCAAAATCAGGTTAAAACCTCATTCAGGTATTTAGAATACACATTTTTCTAATTAATTTAAATATTTAGGTGTATTGGCAAATAAATTGCTTTAAGTTCTTTTGATTAATAGGTGATATTTAATGCAAAGAGAAAATATTGAAAGAAGGCATCTTATTGACAGGCGAAAGAGTCCGACTCCTTTCATTAGCAGATACACATTTATCGGTGGTAGAAGGAAGACAATAAGAAGATGTTCGGATAGGGAAAAATATAACTTTGTTGATTTATATAGCCCTAACCTATTATTGATGCTTCTACTTTTACTGATTCTTAACATAGGTGATGGCTATCTAACACTTGTACTGATTAATGAGAATATTGCTAAAGAAATTAACCCAATTATGTCTTTCTATCTTGAACTTGGAAATATTCCATTTCTTACTGCAAAGCTCTTTTTTACTATATTGCCTTTATTTACTTTCTGTATATGCAAGAATTTTTCAATAACAAAGGCTTTTCTGGTAACCGCTGTAACAATCTATCTTTCTCTCATAATATATGAGTTGAATCTACTTTTTAAAACCCTGCCTCTTTTCTAACCCATTTAATTCATAAATTTATAAGTAATTGGCAGATGCAGTGTTTGAGCGGATTTAAATTCTTTCGAGGAAAGAATTTACCTCGGAGGCTCGATTTTAATCGAGCCGAGAATGAGCGAGAATACTGTATCTGCCAATGATTTTATGAATAATATGGGCTAATATGATTATTTAATCCGAAAATGTATCTAGGACTGTAAAGCTTTCATTACACTTTATGTCTTATAAGCTTCCCTTTACACATATAAAAGACCATTTCTGCAATATTTGTTGCATGGTCAGCAATACGCTCAAGATATTTTGCTATATAGTTAATCCTTATTGCTCGTGGTATGGTACGTGGGTCCTGAATCATGTAGAATAAAAGTTCATTAAAAACCTGTTCCATTAGTTTGTCTATTTCATCGTCTCTTTTTATAACCTCATACGGTAAGTTTGTACATCCTTTAGTGTATGCTTCAATGGAATCTTTTACCATTACCTGGGCGATCTCAGCCATACGCGGAATATCTATATAAGGCTTTAATTGGGGTTCTTTATTCAATTCAATCGCCCTTTTAGCGATATTAACTGACAGATCACCAATCCTTTCTAAATCGGTTGTAATCTTTAGTGTTGCTGCTATAAATCGTAGATCTCTTGCCTTAGGTTGTCCTAAAGATAAAAGTCTTATGCAGTCTTCATCTATTGAAACGTCTAATTCATTAATTTTTTTATCTCTTCTGATAACTTTGTTAGCAATGTCACTCTTCCTTTCAACGAGAGATTTGATAGAATCTTGTATGGCTTGTTCAACTAAAGTGGCAAGTCTTAATACATTATTTCTTAAGTGGACTAATTCTTTGTAAAAGTCGACCATCTAATTAACTATTAAATGTATTAAATTTTTATCATATCTTCATTCGCTGTGCTTTTATAATATTTTTGAAGATAACATATACTCTAAGCTTTTTGTATCCTCAACATTAAATACCTTTGCTGATGGCTCTATTCTTTTAATAAGTCCTGATAGGACTTTGCCGGGACCAACCTCTATAAAAGTGTCTATACCTGAATCGAAAATCGTCTTTATTGAATCCTCCCAGAGTAGTGGATTACTGAGTTGGCGGATAAGTGATTTTTTAATACTTTCTGTGTCATATAAAAACAGGGCATCTGCATTATTTACTACAGGTATCACAGGATTTTTAAACTCCACACTCTCAAGCAGTCCCGAAAGTCTTTTAGATGCATCAGCCATCAGAGTGCAGTGAGAAGGAACGCTGACAGCAAGGGGCAATACCCTTTTTGCCCCTTGTTCTTTAGCAATCTTCATAGCCTCCTCAACAGCTTTTTTTTCACCTGCAATAACAATCTGCCCCGGGGAATTATAGTTAGCAGGTGATACATAACCTGATTTAACAGATGCACATATCTCATCAACAATATTTCTTTCCAGTCCGATGATCGCAGCCATTAAACCTCTACCCTCAGGAACTGCCTCCTGCATGAATCTTCCTCTCATCTCAGTTATTTTTACTGCATCACTAAAAGATAAGACCTCTGCTGATACAAGGGCAGAATATTCTCCAAGACTATGGCCTGCAACGACCGACGGCTCTATCCCTTTCAACTTTAGAACCTTACTTATAGCTATACTGACAGTAAGGATGGCGGGTTGTGTCCTGAACGTCTTGTTTAGCTCTTCCAGAGGACCTTTAAAACATAATTCCCTGATATCATAACCAAGCTTTTCTGAAGCCCTCTCAAAGACCTCTTTTGCAACACTAAAATTCTCATATATGTCTCTTCCCATCCCGAGATACTGAGACCCCTGACCCGGAAAGACAAATGCTATCTTCATAATATCCCTTTGGCTTCTTTAATCTTTTTGATAAGCATAGGTATTACCTCATAAAGGTCTCCGACAATACCGAAGTTCGCTATATTAAATATTGGTGCCTCTGGATTCTTATTTATCGCTATTATGATATCAGATGACTGCATACCAACGAGATGCTGGATAGCACCTGAAATGCCACATGCTATATAAATTTTTGGGCATACAGTCTTTCCTGTCTGTCCAATTTGGTGTCTGTATGAAATCCATCCTTCATCTACAGCAGCCCTTGATGCACCAATAGTTCCACCAAGCAACTCTGCAAGCTCTTTTAGAAGTGCAAAACCTTTCGCATTGCCCAGCCCTCTTCCACCTGAAACAATTATATCTGCATCCTGAAGATTGACTGCTGTATCAGAAACTTCTTTAATTGTATCTATTACTCTTGTCTTTGAAATTATACCATCAGCTTTAAGATGAATAATTTCTCCTTTTCTGTCTTCTTTATATTCACCTCTTTTCATCATTCTTGGTCTTACAGTAGCCATCTGGGGTCTGTGATTAGGACATAATATAGTTGCCATAATATTTCCACCAAATGCTGGACGAACCTGTAAGAGGTTCCGTGTTTCTTTATCTATCAAAAGAGAGGTACAGTCTGCTGTGAGACCAGTTCCTATCCTTGCTGCTACCCTTGGGATAAAGGAACGTCCTATTGGAGTTGCACCAGCAATAACAACTTCAGGCTTATATGTCTCAATAATGGAAGAGAGCAATTTTGCATAAGGTTCATCATTAAATTTCTCAAATATAGGGTCACCACAAAAATATACCTTATCAGCACCCCATTTGATTAACTCCCCAGCTTCTTTTTCAGAACCTCCAAATAAAACTGCCGAGAGTTCTACACTCAGATCATCAGCAAGTTTTCTTCCAATACCCAGGAGTTCAAATGATACTGATGCAATCTTTCCCTCTCTCTGTTCAGCAAAGACCCATACTCCTTTGTAATCAGTAATAGATGATAAGTAAAGATTTGCAGAAACCTCTTCAATTTCTTCTATAGCTCCTTCTGGACATACAGATATACATGTTTTACAAAAATTACAGTATTCATTAATAAATGCCTTGCCTTCCCTCATTTCAATTGCATCATAAGGACATGAGGCAAGACATTCCTCACAACCTTTGCATTTGTTTAAATTTACTACTACAGGCATTTTAAATTTTTCAATTCTTCTAACAATGCATTAACTTGTTCTTCTATAGTTCCACTAAAAATTTTTCTGTTTGATCTTGCCTCAGGTGTAAATATATTTTTAACCTGCGTTGGTGAACCCCTAATTCCAACCTTGTTATTGTCTGCACCGATATCTGTCACTCCCCATCTTTTAATCTCAGCCTTCTTAGCAGCCATCTTACCTCTCAATGAAGGCAGTCTTGGTTCATTCAATTCTTTAACCACAGTCAATAGTACAGGTAATGATGATTCAACAATATCATAACCTTCATCCATCATCCTATGAACCCGGATATAGTTTTCAGTGATATCTTCAATCTTTCTTACATATGAGATATGAGGGATATCCAAGAATTCTGCTGTTTCTGGACCTACCTGTGCAGTATCTCCATCAATAGCCTGTTTTCCACAGAAAATTATTTCGGCACCTAATTTCTTTATAGCCTTTGATAAGACATATGATGTTGCCCATGTATCAGATCCAGCAAATGAACTATCTGTTAAAAGAACCGCTTCATCCACACCCATTGCTAAGGCATCGCGGAGTGCAGTCTCTGCCTGAGGTGGTCCCATTGTTATAGCAATAACAGTACCCCCTATCTTTTCTCTTATCTGTAGCCCAGCCTCTATAGCATGCAAATCATAGGGATTAATAATGCTCGGAACACCTTCTCTAATGAGTGTACCTGTCTCCGGATTAACCCTTACCTCTGTAGTATCTGGAACTTGCTTAATACAAACAATAATTCTCAAGTTTTATCCTTTAGTATTAAATTCAGAATTAAAAGAATATTATATGAATTTATGTTTTCATAAGTAAATTACTGTTTATGCTATAAATTATACTTGACATAAAGTATTTTTTCTTGATATTGTTTACCGTTCCTGAACAAATAGTATGCTCTAATAAATTCAGAGCAAATTTAAAATAATCTTTATTAGGAGGTCTAAATGACAAAAACAGAACTGATTGATAAGATATCATCTGGAGCAGGTCTAACAAAGACAGATGCTGAAAAAGCACTCAATGCAACATTAAATGCAATCAAGGGAGCTCTGAAGAAAGGGCAAAGGGTTGCACTTGTTGGATTTGGGACTTTCTCTGTTGCTAAAAGAAAAGCAAGGAAGGGTCGTAATCCAAAGACAGGTGAAGAACTAAAGATCCCTGCAACAAAGGTTCCAAAGTTTACAGCAGGTAAAGCATTAAAAGAAGCAGTAAAGTAGATTTCTTAAGACTGGTACCAGTTTAAAATTATCCCTGTTGAGAGTGGAGTAATTTTTCAAAAGAGGCGATAAAAGCCTGCACTAATTCAGGATCAAATTGTTTTCCAGCTTGTTCTTTTAGCTCTAAAAGTGCTTCTTGATAGGACATTGCAGGACGATAAGGTCTTGCAGAAACCATTGCAGAAAAGGCATCAGCAATTGCCAGTATCCGAGCCTCTAAGGGAATTTCTTTTCCTCTGAGACCTAAAGGATATCCTTTACCATCCCATCTTTCGTGGTGATGAAGTATAGCAGGTTTACACTGGTAAAGTCCGGGAATATGACCGATAATCTCAACACCTTTTTGAGGATGTTCTTTTACATGTTTCCACTCTTCTTCGGTTAACCTACCCCTTTTATTAAGCACTCCTTTGCTGATCTCGAGATTCCCTATATCATGCAACAAGGCAGCCCTGCTAAGATTTATTTCTTCTTCCTTTGATAATCCAATAGCTTCACCCAGCATCAATGCATATTTATTCACCTCTCTGGAATGACCGTGAGTATAAATATCTCTTGCTTCTATGGCTGAGATTAAACTAAATATTATATTAACGATGGTCTTTTCATCTTTAAGCTCTATCCCAGTGTTTTGAATCTTTAATATTTTGTAAGCCTGGCATTGATTTCCCCCTCTTTGTTTAGCCAGAAATGCTGCTGTGTCAGCAGCCTCCATTATCTCACTACCTCTGACTCCATCCTTTGGCCAAGAGGCAAGACCAAAGCTACATGTAAGAGGAATTTTCCTCTTTTTCATCTCTTCTTCAATATATTTACGAACTCGTTCTACCACTGAAAAAGAACCATCTGAATCAGTATCTGGTAACAAGATTATAAACTCATCTCCTCCGTATCTAAAGATTAAGTCATTTGACCTTATAGAACCCTTTAGTAGTTTACCTATCTCGCTTAAAAGCATATCTCCTGCAACATGTCCATGGCTGTCGTTATAATGTTTAAAAAAATCAAGATCACATAATGCAAGGGAGAATACTCCACCATGCCTACTTCGCCTGTTAATCTCCTCATCAAGCCTTTCGTTGAAATATTTACGGTTAAAGACCCCTGTCAGCGTATCATAGCGAGATTCATCCTTGAGTTTTTCATAAAGATGGGCATTCATAATAGCACCTGCTATCTGTCCAGATATTTGTTCTAATATCTCTTTTTCGTTTTCCCCATATGTTCTTGGTTTAAGACTTGAAAGATTTAATGTGCCAAAGACCTCTCCTTTGTGAAACAACGGGATATGAATTGATGACCTTATTCCTTCCTTGATTCTAATCTCATCAATAGGAGACATCATTTGTTCAGTAAGATCATCCTGTATCAGGGTCTTTTTATATTTTGCAACCCAGCCTGTATTTGAGTCTTTAAGTGGATAAGTGCTTCCTGCTTTTCTATCTGTATTTATTTCACCAGTAACAGCTATATGTCTAATATTTTCTCCTTCTATCAATGCGATAGACAGTCTATCAAAAAAGACTATTTTTCTCAGTTTATTGCTGAATGCCTGAAAAACATTATCTATACTAATATCTGACAGAATAATCTTGGTTAGCTCATTAATTGCCTCAAGAAGAAATATTTTTCTTCCGATTTCATCAACTGAAATTGAGTTTTTAATAGACATATCTATTGACTGACCTTTTCATATTATATGTACTTTTGCCAAATTGTGACAATTACAATACTTTACATTCAATAAGCATTCTGTTATCCAGCTCACAAATAATATTGGTCGGGGCGAGAGGATTTGAACCTACGCCCCCCTGCTCTTAGAAATAAAGAAAAATTAAAAATTGGCTTAAAATCAAGGCTTTTCTATGTGCAAGAATGAACATTAAAAGAATTTGCAGATGTCAAAAACAAAATTTAAAAATCTTTTAAAATATTTATAATAGTTTATTCAAAGATTAGGATAAGTTAATGAATGATATACCCCCTGAAAAGATACTGTCAAGTCTTTTATGCACATTCTCTTAAAGGCATAATTGTCAATGGTTTCCATAGTTATTAATTAAGCTGCAATTCCTTCAAGCTTTGATACCTTAATTGCTGCAAGGATTGCTCTTGCCTCCTTTGTCATATCCACTCCATACCACCTGAGTTCTTTGAGTTGCCAATAAACCATTGCCAACGTTCTGATGACTCAATCCCCTCTTGCCTAAAAGC
>JBNAVX010000041.1:1739-20350 GCA_049700155.1 Thermodesulfovibrionales bacterium | reverse complement strand
AAAGTATAAATTTTGGCACATAAAATTGTTTAGGAAAAAAGAATCGCTCAATTTATGTTTTAGATAAAAATTTCACTAATATGTTGCCCCGTAAAGAGCAGTTTAGCGGCTGTCTGATTGGACAATGTCTTGGAGATGCACTTGGTTTTGTTGTTGAAGGATTTTCATCTGAAGCCTGTAAAAGGTATGTTGAAGACATTTTAAAGACAGAAAGAGTTGGTGAATTTGGTCGTTTTCCTTTCCCCTTCGGGCAATACTCAGATGATTCACAGCTTGCTCGCGAGCTTATTCAAAGCTATATTAAATGCAAAAGATTTGATCCCGCGGATTATGCTGAAAGAATCAGGGCAATCTTTGCTGAAAGAAGAATCGTTGGATGGGGACAGGCTACAAAGGATGCAGCTTTAAGGCTCAATGAGGGAATCCCATGGCATGAAGCTGGTACTCCAGCACCTTCTGCAGGAAATGGAAGTGCAATGCGTGCTGCTCCTATCGGACTATTCTTTTTTGACGACCATCAACTTCTTATTCAGGGAGCTCATGACCAGGGACGTATCACACATAAAGACACAAGATGCTCTGCAGGCGCAGTGGCTATTAGCGGTGCTGTGGCACTCTCCCTTCAGGGAGAAATAAAAAGTCCTGAATATTTTATAGATACTTTATCTGAATGGTCAGGTCAGATAGATCTTTTATTTGCTTCTGAACTAAGAAAATTACAGGAATGGATTTTTCTTAAACCTGAAGAAGCTGCGACTTTTATATCTAAAGCCGGAATTGATGCTGATTACATTGATGAAGATGAATGGGAAGGGATAACACCCTTTGTTATCAGCAGTGTTATCTGGAGCATCTATTCTTTTCTAAGAACTCCTTATGACTACTGGGAAACTATCTGTACAGCAATCAGTGTTGGTGGTGATGTTGACACAACAGCAGCAATGGCTGGCGCAATAAGTGGTGCTTATCTCGGGCTCGATGCGATCCCATTTGACTTATTACATCATCTGACTGACCAAGGAACATGGAGATACAATGAGCTTGTTGAGCTGGCAAACCAGTGCTATGAAATAAAAATGCAGAGCCTTAAATGAAGCTTTTACTTTTTTATGCACATAAATGGTGGTTCAAAACTGCATCAAAAAGCCTGCCAGAGGTACCAGATGTTCAGATGGAAAACTCTATAGAAAATACTGTTGTAGTATTCTATCATGCAGAAAAAGAAGATGAAGAAAAAGGCAAAGGCGTCCTTGATAAGTTTATAAAGAACACAAAATGGCTCGCAGGAAAGTTCAAGACAAAGAATGTTGTAATCCATTCATTCAACCATCTTTCATCAAGTAAGGCATCTCCTCAATTTTCAGAGAATTTGATAAAGCAGGCTACTGAAAGACTTCAGAATACAGGCTTTAATGTAATGTGTACACCTTTTGGATACTTTAATGAATTTCTAATCCATGTAGCTGGAGAAAGTTTAGCAAAGGTGTTTAAGGAGTATTAAACCATACGATTCTTGAATCAGGCAAAAAACTTTAATACCCTACCTTAACGCCCCTATCAGGGACACTCACCTTATAGATTCTTGGGTGTAATATCCCCTTTTCAGCTTTACCCTCAGGCGGAGTTGAGACCTTATTAGATCTTGCTATGGTAGTAAAAAAACCTGTGCGGTCCTTAACCCCTATATCAGCAATATATTCTCTTTCTGGCTGAACATCCATGTATAAGTCACCTATCCTTTTATATAGAGTCAAATCAATATAACTATTTGCATTTTCACCATTAAAATCTATGCCTGTTACATCATAAAGCCTGAGAGCTATATCACCTCTATGTACCAGCATAGTATCCTTACTTACCTCCCAGTAGATAAATAACTTTCTTGGGTCAACAGTCATTATAGCGATCGCATCTTCACCATATTCTTCAGGTATAACTCCTGCCGGAGTAGGTGGATATGTCTTGGCTTCAACCTCTTTCTTGAGTTTAACCTTCATTTTCTTTTCTGTCTTTTTACTAACAGTCTTGGTAACCACCTTCTTCTTTACAGAGGATTTAACCTTTTTAGTCTTCTTTTTCAATCCCTTTTTTGTTGTCTTCTTTGAAGATGTCTTCTTTTTTGTTATCTTTTTCTTATCATCAGAAGCTTTTTTGGTTGCCTTCTTTAAAACTCTCTTAACTTTTGATATCTTCTCCCTCATCTTATCCCCCCTTTGGGCTATATTCTACATCAATTCTTAATAAAACTATCAATTTTTCTATTTAACCTTTTAGCTTTTTAATGCGCCTCTGCCCAGTTCTTTCCATAACCTATTTCAACCTTTAAAGGAACAGAAAGCTCTATCACCTCTTCCATCTCTTTCTTGACGATGTCCTTAACAATCTGGAGTTCTTGCAGAGGGACTTCAAATAAAAGTTCATCATGAATCTGGAGAACCATCTTTGTTTTTAAATCTCTCTCTCTAAAAACCCTCCAAATATTTATCATCGCAAGTTTAATTATATCTGCTGCTGAACCCTGAACAGGGGTATTTATTGCTAATCTCTCTCCTTGCTGTCTTGTAATTGAGTTCAGACTGTTAAGCTCAGGAATAGGTCGCCTCCTCCCTAATAAAGTTGTTGCATAGCCTTTTTCTCTTATCTCCTGAAGTGTCAATTCTATATATCTTTTTACACCCTGATGTCTATTAAAATATTGCTCTATATATTTTTTTGCATCTTCTCTCGAGATGCTGAGCGTCTCAGATAATCCAAAAGGTGATATGCCATATATAACACCAAAGTTAACTGTCTTTGCAATTCTTCTCAAGTCTGGATTTACTTTATCAAAAGGAACATTAAAAAGTTCTGAGGCTGTCCTTGTATGTATATCAAGGTCTCTTCTGAAGGCATCAATAAGACCTTCATCCTGGCTCAGATGTGCCAGTATCCTTAATTCAATCTGAGAATAGTCAGCAGAAAGCAGTATATTGCCATCTTCTGCAATAAATGCCTCCCTGATTCTCTTTCCCCACTCTCCCCTGATAGGTATATTCTGGAGATTAGGTTCACTACTACTCAGCCTTCCTGTAGCTGTTGTTGTCTGGTTAAAGGAGGTATGGATTCTGCCAGTCTCTGGATTTACCAATGGAGGAAGCGCATCTACATATGTTGTCTTTAGCTTATTAAGACTTCTGTAATTTAGTATCTCCCTTGGGAGTTCATGAGACTCTGCAAGTTCTTCAAGGACACTAAGTTCTGTCGAAAAACCTGTCTTTGTCTTTTTTCTCGGCTGGAATCCAAGGTTATGAAAAAGGACCTTGCTAAGTTGTTTTGGAGAGTTTATATTGAATTCTTCGCCAGCAAGAAAATATATCCTTCTTTGAATACCCTCAATTTCTCTCTCAAGCTCTTTAGAGATTTCCTTCATCTTTTCTGTATCTATTCTTACACCTGCATTCTCCATATCAACAATTACATATATGAGAGGCATCTCTACTTCAAAATAAATTCTTTCCAGCCCTTCATCCTTAAGTCTTTTAAAAAGGACATCCTTTAGTTCTTTAATTATTACAACATCATCCGCAGCAAAAGATGCTGCATCTTCTACTGGGATATCTGAAAAAGACTCTTTATTACCAACAACCTCTGAAAAGGTCTTTTTTCTTATGGATAAATATTCAAGAGCTATATCCTCAGGATTATATATTGATCTATTGGGATTTATAAGATAAGAAGCTATCATTGTATCCAGCAGTGGACCATTAACTGATACTCCATTTCTCTTAAGGACAACAATATCATATTTTAGATTGTGTCCAACCTTTTGGATATGCATATCTTTTAAGATTATGGAAATTGACTCTAAGACTTTTTTCTTATCAAGCTGTGAGATTCCCCCTGGATATTTATGACAAATAGGTATATAAAAAGGACGGCTCTCTTCATCAAGAAACGCTATGCCAACAATAATGTCTTTCATAGCATTTTTGCCTGTGGCAGAAGCACCCCCTAACTCAGTTTCAACCTTGAAACAAAATGCCCCATCAGTTTTACTTAAAATTGAATTAATTATCCCATTTAACCTTTCAATAGATGATATAATCTTATAATCTATCTCTCTGGGTTTAGCAGGTATAAGCTTTATGAGACTGGTAAATTCAAGCTCTCTGAACAATGAAAGGAGTTCTGACCAGTCAGGCTCTTTTAATCTGAATTCTTCTTTTTCAACATCAAGAGGCACAGATGTATCAATTGTAGCAAGCATGTAACTCATCCTCACGATATCAGTGTTTTCAGATATAAGTCTTCTCAATTTCTCTTTTTTCAGCACTTCAGGATTCTCAAGCAGTTCATCGAGGCTATGAACAGCACTGAGTATCTCCTTAGCAGTCTTTTCTCCAATACCTTTTATGCCAGGAATGTTATCGACTGCATCTCCTGTCAAAGCCATAAACTCTGGTATCCTTTTCGGTTCAATACCAAATCTTTCCATTACATATTCTTTATCAAGAATTCTATCTTTTAAAGGGTCATAAATCTTTATCCCTTTATCGACAAGTTGTAGCATGTCTTTATCTGCAGACACAATATATATATCCATTCCTTCTGAAGCAAGTCTTCTCGAGACAGTTCCGATAATATCATCTGCCTCATATCCTGGCTTCTCAAATACCTTTATGTTAAATGCAGAAATAATCCTCCTTATATGTGGCATCTGTTCAATAAGTCCTACTGGTGTTTCAGGTCTATGCGCTTTGTATTCCTCAAATAAAATATGCCTCTTTGTTGGAACAGGTGAATCAAATGAAACAGCGATACCATCAGGTTTTTTTTCTCTGATTATTTTCAATAACATATTGGTAAAACCATATACAGCATTGGTGGGAATACCCCCTGATGTCGACAGTTCTTTTATGGCATAGTAAGCCCTATAAGCATATGAGTTTCCATCAATGAGGTAAATCTTCATGTTTGACAAAGTATCGCCATTATTTTACAGTAAAATATATAGAAGTAAACTATTTTGAATATATTTCTAAAAAAATAATATTTGAGGTTAAGATTGAGTCAAACAATAGAAGATATAAGTTCAACAAAAAAGCGGATAAGAATAGAGATACCATCGGATGTAATTGAGAAGGAGATTAATGATTATCTTGAAACATTAAGGCAGAAAACTAAAATCCCGGGGTTCAGGCAGGGGAAAGCCCCACTCCATTTAATCCAAAAACGTTTCGGAAAAAGTGTTGAGGCAGAAGTTCTTGAAAAGGTCATTCCAGAATACTATTTAAAGGCATTAAAAGAAGCTGATATTTTGCCTGTAACAATGCCCGTTTTTGAAGATAAATTAGAATATAAAAAGGATAACCCTCTCAATATTTCACTCACAGTAGAGGTAATGCCAAAGATCGAAAATCTTGATTACTCAGATTTAAGGGTAAAAGATATCCCTATAACAGTAGAAGACTCAGAGATAGAGGAGTATCTTAAAAGACTTCAGCAATACAGAGCCATCTATGAAACAGTAGAAAAAGATATTGAAAAAGATGATCTTGTAAGCTTTGATTATGTTGACTGTGAAATAGTTGGCGAAGAGATCTCACCTTCTATTAAAGAAAAAGTCCTCAAGATGGGAAAGGAACTCCTTCCCTTAGATATAGAAGAAAAAATGATAGGAAGGAAAAAGGGAGATACTATTGAGTTTACGAATACTCTGAGCGAGTTATTCGGTATAAAAGAACTTGCAGGTAAGACAGTGAACGCAAAACTCGTGATAACAGAAGTGAAGAAAAAAAATTTACCAGAAATTGATGACGAGTTTGCAAAAGACCTTGGTTTTGATAGCCTGTCAGAATTAAAAGAGAAGATAAAGGAAAATATATATAAGACAAAAAAAGACCATGCATCAAAAATCCAGAAGGCAGAGATTCTCAAACAAATTATTGATTCTCATAATTTCGACGTACCTGAAACCCTTCTTGCTAATGAACTTGAAGCACTTATGATTCAGGAAGGAGTGCTAAGCACAGAGGAGAAAATGAGAGAGAACGAAAATATACAGGCAAAAGATGGCGAGAAGTCTAAAGATGATTTAAAAGACAGAACAGAAGAATTAAGAGAAAAGGCGATCAGGAATGTGCGTGCATCTATCCTTATTGATGCTATCGGGAAGAAAGAAGGGATTACAGTGACAGAAGAAGAGATAAAAGATCGGATCAATTTCATAGCAGAACGCCTCTCATCCAGAGCCGAAGACATAATGAAATTTTATTCAGTAAAAGATGGTTCGCTGGAAGACTTAAGACGCATAATTTATCAAGAAAAAGTCCTTGATGCACTTCTCTCTAAAGCCAGCCTTGAGGAAGGAGGAGACAGATGAGCATTATACCTATAGTCATAGAACAGACAGGTCGTTCTGAAAGGGCTTATGATATCTATTCAAGACTATTAAAAGACAGGATTATTTTCATAGGAACAGTGATAGATGACAATGTAGCAAATACAGTCATAGCACAACTCCTTTTTTTACAGACAGAAGATCCTGACAAAGATATCCATCTTTATATTAACTCCCCCGGGGGCATTGTATCTTCAGGTTTAGCAATATATGATACAATGCAATATGTCAAACCAAATATTGCAACTTACTGTATTGGTCAAGCTGCAAGCATGGGTGCGCTTCTACTTGCAGCAGGTTCAAAAGGTAAGAGATTTGCACTTCCCCACTCACGTATAATGCTTCATCAACCAATGGGAGGGTTTCATGGTCAGGCAACAGATATAGAAATACATGCTCGGGAAATTCTCAGGATGAAAGATACACTCAACAAAATCCTCTCAGAACATACAGGACAGCCTTATGAAAAGATTCAGGCAGATACAGATAGAGATTTCTTCATGTCTGGTGAAGAAGCGAGAGAATACGGTATAGTTGATGAGGTAATTCATACTATCAAAACTGTAAATGTGAAAAAATAGTTATAGGAGATATATGCCAAAGAAAGACGAAAGTTTATTGAAATGCTCTTTTTGCGGTAAAGGACATGATGAGGTGAAAAAACTCATTGCAGGACCTTCTGTATATATATGCAATGAATGCGTCGCGCTCTGTAATGAAATTATTGCAGATTCAATCCATACAACAGAAATTGATGAGTCAATACTCCCAAAACTTCCAACCCCAAAAGAAATACATTATTTTCTAAATGATTATGTTATTGGACAGGAAAGGGCTAAAAGGATACTATCTGTTGCTGTATATAACCATTACAAAAGGATATACAGCCCTGTTGAATCAGATGTTGAGTTACAGAAAAGTAATATTCTGCTTATAGGACCTACAGGCACAGGCAAAACCCTGTTTGCCCAGACCCTGGCAAAGATACTTGATGTTCCTTTCGCGATTGCCGATGCAACAACTCTTACTGAAGCAGGCTATGTCGGAGAAGATGTAGAAAACATTATACTCAAATTGCTTCAGGCTGCAGACTTTGATATTGAACGAGCACAGAGGGGTATCGTATATATTGATGAGATAGATAAGATCAGCAGAAAGTCAGAAAACCCTTCAATAACAAGAGATGTATCGGGTGAAGGTGTTCAACAGGCTCTTCTAAAGATTATAGAAGGAACTATAGCAAATATCCCTCCTCAGGGAGGAAGAAAACATCCTCAGCAGGAATTCATACAGGTTAACACGGCTGATATCCTTTTTATCTGCGGTGGTGCTTTTGTAGGACTTGAAGATATTATCGAGAGAAGAATCGGACAAAAGATTGTCGGATTCGGTTATAACAATCCATCCAAAAAAGAGAAAAGAATCGGTGACATTCTAAGTCTTGTAGAACCTGAAGACCTGATAAAATACGGACTTATACCAGAATTTGTCGGAAGACTTCCAGTAGTTGCTTCTCTTGATGAACTTGACGAAACAGCAATGGTAAAGATACTTACTGAACCTAAAAATGCATTGGTAAAGCAATACCAAAGGCTTCTTTCTTTTGATAATGTCAGACTGAAATTTACAGAAGGTGCACTTTCAGCAATAGCAAAAAAAGCAACTCAGCGGAAGACAGGGGCACGCGGTCTAAGAGCAATTCTTGAAGAGATTATGCTCGATGTAATGTATGAGATACCCTCTCAAAAAGGTGCTAAGGAGTGTATAGTGAATGAAGATACTATACTCAAAAAAGAGAAGCCCATCATCGTATTTGAAAGACAGGCAGAATCAGCATAAAGAAGTTAAAAGTAAAAAAGTTGGGAGTGAGAAGTTGCTAACCCACTTAATTCATAAACTTATGAGAAATTGGCAGACGCAGTATTCTCGCTCATTCTCGGCTCGATTTTAATCGAGCCTCCGAGGTAAATTCTTTCTTCGAAAGAATTTAAATCCGCTCAAATACTGCATCTGCATTTTATGAATAATATGGGCTAACTGGAATTTATCCAAGGTTTGATTATTGTTTATTGCGAAGATCAGTTGACAAAATTCATCATGAGCATATTATTTTTTAGTCTGCCCTTTGATTAATGCTTTCACCATTGCTTTTTTTACTGTCTCTTTAAGTTTATCGTCGCTTATCTGAGATACTGTTTTTTCCACATAAGAAAGTTCTTCAGCTGTAAGCCTTCTAACATTTGAGATTTGAGATTTGAGATTTGAGATTTTCCTTCTTGAAACCCTTCCAATCTTGAATCGCACCTCTTTTACGCCATATCCGTTCAGCTTCTTTACAATATCATCTCTATAATATTTCAGCTCCTGCATCCAGACAGGCGAATCAACATTTATAAGAATTTCTCCTTCTGATAATCTGAATGGATATATATGAAATGAAAGTGGTTCTTTAAATAAACTATCCCAGTCCTTTTTAATCTCGTTCAGTCTGATATTATCTTCAATACCAAGGTTTTTTATAAAAGGTAAAATTAACTCTCCTGCCTTCTTCACTAAACTGCTTTCTTAACCCTTCCAGAACGTAGGCAACGTGTACATATATGTAGTCTTCTTGTCCCACTTTCGGTAACAACACGAATCCTCTGAAGATTGGGCATAATTATCCTTTTCGTCCTGTTATTAGAATGACTGACATTATTCCCAATAACCCTTTTTTTCCCACATATAGCACAACTCGCCATTTTTTTAACCTCCGTTTAAGATATTATAGCGTAAGACTCTAAATATAAGAATTTAGTATCTGATATTAAACTCATAAATTTTTTTACCGAAGTCTGAAGTATATTATCTAATGTCTGAATTAATTACTTCACTGTTTGCATTAAAAGAGTTTAATATGATAACATTTTAAAAAATGAATCTACAAGATTTCTATAGTTTAAATTATTATCTAAGAAGGATTGATTAATAAATGCCAAAGATAAGAATCTATGAACTTGCTAAAAAATTAGAAGTTCCGAGTAAGGTCATTATTACTGAGCTTATGAAGCTCGGGATAGAAGGCAAAACTCACACTTCAGGTATTGAAGCTGATATTGCAAAAACCATTGAAGATGCCTTGCTCAAAAAGCCCGCAGAACCTTCTAAAGAAACCCTTACACCATCTCCTCATGCCGAAGCCGCGCCTGAGGAGATTATTGAAAAACCTGTTCCATTTATTGAGACAGAATCCAAAACAGAGATTACCAAAACAATCGTCATCCCTGAGGATGAAGAAGAATTAAAAGTACCTGACAGATTTAAGAAAGAGATAGAGGTTGAAAAGATCGAAAAGTTCAAAACAAAACCATCAATGCAAAGGGCATTTCAAACGATAAGAAAGATAGAGCCAAAGAGGTGGCATGAACAAAAACCGTTAAAGAGATTCGAGAAGGTAAGACCCTTACAAAAAGAAGAAAAGAAACCTGCTATTCAACTTGTAGTTCCAAGGAAAAAGACATTGAAATTACAAGAAGGAACAACTGTGAAAGAATTTGCAGAACTCATCAGTGTAAAGCTCTCTGATGTAATAAAGAAATTTATGGAACTCGGTTATATGCCTACAATAAACCAGCCTGTTGACCCTGATGCAGCTCAATTAGTTGCAGAGAGTTTTGGGTTAAAGCTTGAGCTTTCTTCTGTTGAGGAAGAGACTTTTATTGCTGAAGCGCCAGAGGACACAACTAAATTAATACCCCGACCCCCTGTCGTAACGATCATGGGACATGTTGATCATGGAAAGACATCTCTACTTGATGCAATTAGAAAGACAAAAGTTATAGAGACAGAAGCAGGAGGCATCACACAACACATAGGTGCATATAAGGTTAATTTAAAGGGTAAGGATATTGTCTTCCTTGATACCCCTGGTCACGAGGCTTTCACCTCGATGAGGGCGAGAGGAGCAAAAGTTACAGACATTGTTGTACTCGTTGTTGCTGCAGACGATGGAGTCATGCCTCAGACTATTGAGGCTATTAATCATGCAAAGGCAGCAAATGTCCCTATTGTAGTTGCTATTAACAAGATTGATAAGCCCGAGGCAAATCCCCAGAAAGTGAGGAATGAACTTGCAGAACATGGCATTATATCTGAGGAATGGGGTGGGCAGAATATATTTGTGGAGGTATCTGCAAAAAAGGGGATAGGCATAGAGAATCTACTTGAGATGATACTGCTCCAGGCAGAGATTATGGAGCTTAAAGCCAATCCAGACAAAAAGGCAAAAGGTACTATAATTGAGGCAAAACTTGATAGAGGAAGAGGACCTGTAGCAACAGTACTCGTTCAATCAGGGACATTAAAAGTTGGTGACACATTCCTGGCTGGCATCCATACAGGAAGGGTAAGGGCATTGATAGATGATACAGGTAAACGTATTACAGAAGCAGGACCTTCTACGCCGGTTGAGGTTATAGGTTTTCCTGAAGTCCCTTCAGCAGGAGATATATTTATTGTTGTTGAAGACGAAAAGAGGGCAAGACAGATAGCCCTTGCCCGACAACAGAAACAGAAGCTTGCAGATATTGCAAAGGCAAGAAAACTCACATTAGATGAGCTTTATGCAAAAATAAAAGAAGGAGAGATAAAGGAATTAAATATTATAATAAAAGCAGATGTTCAGGGTTCTGTTGAGGCGATTAAAAAAGCCCTTGAAGGAATTACCCACCCCCTTGTAAAGGTAAGAGTTATACATTCCTCTACAGGTGGTATAAATGAGTCAGATGTAATGCTTGCTTCTGCCTCAAATGCAATCATTATAGGTTTCAATGTAAGGCCAGAACCAAAAGCATATCAATCAGCAGAGAAGGAAGGCGTTGACATCAGACTTTATAATGTGATTTACGATGCTATTGAGGATGTTAAAAAGGCTCTTGAGGGACTCCTCGAACCAACTATCAAAGAAAAGACTATAGGAAGGGCTGAAGTTCGTCAGTTATTTCCGATATCAAAAGTCGGAACTGTTGCAGGATGTTATGTTATTGACGGGATAATCAGCCGGGCAAGTGATGGAATAAGAGTAATCAGAGATAACATTGTAATATACGATGGTAAAATTAGTTCTTTAAAAAGATTCAAAGAAGACGTTAGAGAAGTCCAGGCAGGATATGAATGCGGTATCTTGATTGAAAATTTCAATGATGTAAAGGTAGGAGATATATTAGAAAATTATATTGTCGAAAAGATAGCAACAAAACTTGAATCGTAACCTATAATATGTGATGAATGATAAAAACCGATTACACAGTACACTTAATTAATCACAGAAGGTAACTATGCTTCCTTATAAACGTTCACAAAGAGTAAGTGACCTTTTGAGAAAAGAGATAGCTGATATTATAATGAATAAACTCAAAGACCCGAGAATCGGCTTTACAACTGTTACAGGAGTGGATGTTACGGATGATATCAAAATGGCAAGGGTCTTTGTGAGCATCCTGAAAGAGGAAGAAAGAAATACATCACTTGAGATACTTAACTCTGCAAAAAAATTCGTGCGTTCTGAACTATCAAGAAGGCTCAGGATGAAATTCATTCCTACAATTGAATTCAGACTTGATACTTCTATTGAATATGGAGATAGAATAGAAAGGCTACTAAAAGAGGCTATCAAGGGTGAAGGTTCCTGAGAAGCTTATCTCATTTTTAAAGAGCGAAAAAAAGTATTTTATAGCAACACATATTGATCCTGAAGCTGATGCCTTAGGTTCTTCTATTGCTCTGTCAATGGCTCTTGAAATGCTTAATAAAGAAACCTTTTTATATGAGAGAGACCCCATACCTGAATTTTATCATTATCTTCCAGGGCAAGAAAGGTTCAAAAATTCCCTCGAAACTCTTGCCTCAATCTCCGAACTACCACTTATTCTATTAGATTGTAATACACCTGATAGGGCTGGATTAGAAGGTTTAAAATTCAAATCTTCTGCTGTTATAGACCACCATGAGGCAGAGGGTGTCTTCGGTGATATAAAATGGATAGTCCCTGAAGCAGCAGCAACAGGGATAATGGTATTTTACCTGATTAAAGAACTTGGTATAAAGATTACAAGAGAAATGGCTATCAATCTTTATTCAGCCATTGCTATAGATACAGGCACATTCAGATTTGGTAATACTACTTCTGAAGTCTTAAGAATCGGGGCTGAACTTGCAGAAGCAGGTGCAAGTCCTGTGTATATATCAAACAAGCTTTATGAGACATGGTCTAAAGAAAGATTCGCCCTCTTTTCAATGACATTAAATACGCTTGAGATAAAAGATTCCGTTGCAATAACTTATGTGACTCAGGATATGTACAAGAAGACAGGAACTGGACCTGAAGACACAGAAAATTTCCCATCCTTTCCAAGAATCATAAAGGATATCAAGGTGTCAGTCTTCTTAAGGGAACTTGAAGACAATTCATGGAAAGTAAGTTTACGCTCAAAAGGTGATTTCAATGTAGCTCATATAGCTTCACAGATGGGTGGAGGAGGTCACAAAAACGCTGCGGGTTTTGTGATTAAATCTGATCTTGTGTCCGCAAAAGACACCTTGTTAAAACTTTTACAAATATAATTTTCTTAAAATTATCATACCTCTATCTATGGATATTGTCATAAATCTCAATAAACCAAAAGACCTATCTTCACAACAGGCCGTAACAAGAGTAAAAAAGCTTTTATCTGCAAAAAAGGCTGGACATGCAGGTACACTCGACCCTATAGCAACAGGGGTGCTGATTGTATGCCTAAATAAAGCAACAAAGATAACAAGATTTTTATCAGAACTTGATAAAGAATATAAAGCAAGGGTTAAGCTCGGTGAAAGGACAGACACTTATGACCTTACTGGAAAACTATTGGAAAAGAAAGACCCTTCTTTATTAAAAGAAAAAGATGTAAAAGATATTCTTAAAAATTTTTTAGGAGAGATAAAACAGACACCTCCTATGTTTTCTGCAATAAAGATAATGGGGCAGCCACTTTATAAAATTGCAAGGAGGGGCATCGAGATAAAAAGACCTGATAGATTAATACAAATATATGAATTAGAACTTATCGGTTTTGACCTCCCCTATATTGACCTGAAGATACGATGTTCTAAAGGGACTTATATAAGAACCCTATGTGATGATATTGGTAAAGCCCTTGGTGTTGGAGCACATGTTTATGCTTTAGAACGGACAAGAGTAGGTAACTTCAGGATTGAGGACTCAGCATCATTAGAAGAACTATTATCTAAGAAAGAATCCATTCATTCAATAGATTCTGCATTATCATTCCTTGATGAGATAATCCTTGATGAAAATACTTACCTCAAAGTCAAGAAAGGTATGCCTGTGATAATGATTACAGAAAACAAATTCATAAATCAATATCTTAGGCTTAAAGGTGGCGCTGATAAAAAACTTTTTGCTATTGGGAGGGTAGAAGACAATAAGATAAATATCGAGAGATTATTAAACTAATTTCTCAATATTTATAATGAATCTTCTTATTTTATTGATGAAAAAACTTGACAAAATAGGTCTTTTCTGGTATTCATAAGCTATGTTTTTTGGAAATAAAGGCACACTTGGATTAGATATTGGTTCAAGCTATATAAAGGCAGTTCAACTAAAAGATTTAAGAGGTGGATATGAACTTGAGCTTTTTGACATGATACCACTCGCCCCTGAAATTATCGTTGACGGCTCAATAATAGATTCTTTCAGACTTGTTGACACAATAAAAGAATTACTTAGGAAGTCAAGAATAAAGGTAAAAGATACAGTAATAGGGATCGCTGGACATTCTTCAGTGATAATAAAAAGGATATCCCTGCCCGAGATGTCAGAAGAAGAACTCTCTGAATCAATAAAATTTGAGGCTGAACAATATGTGCCATTCAGCATAGAGGATGTTAACCTTGATTTCCAGATTCTTGGACCAAAAGAAGAACCGGGTCAGATGGATGTCATCCTCGTCGCTGTTAAAAAAGACACGATAAATGAATATGTAAACGCTGTGAGAGAATCAGGACTTAATCCAATCATAGTTGATGTAAACCACTTTGCACTTGAAAACATGTATGAGATTAATTATGAAATCGAACCTAATAAAAATGTAGCCATTGTAAATATAGGTGCAAGCACGATAAATATGAATATCCTCAAAGGTGGTATATCTGTATTCACAAGAGATAGCGCAGTTGGAAGCAATTTACATACCGAAGCCCTTCAGAGAGAGTTTAACCTGACATATGAGAATGCAGAAAGACTGAAGAAAGGAGAACCTATTGAGAATATTCCACCTGAAGATGCCTTCTCTATTATGGAGCTTGCTTCAGAAGAGATAATAGAAGACATAAATCGTTCATTTGAATTTTATAGAAGTACAGAATTACATGAAGATGTTAATGAAGTAATAGTAAGTGGCGGATGTGCACTCGTAAAGGACTTCCCAAAACTTCTATCTGAAAAAGTTGGGATAGATACTAAAGTAATAGAACCATTCAAAAACATAAAGATTCCCAAAAAATTTGATCTCTCATACATAGAAGAAATAGCTCCTATAGCAGCTGTTGCAACAGGGTTAGCTCTCAGAAGACAGGGCGACAGATGATAAAAATCAACCTTCTTCCATTAAGGAGAAAGAAAAAACCGAAGCCGATACCCCCATTCTTAATTACAGGAATTGGGTTAACTGCTATCTCACTTATCATAATGTTAGGTCTTGTATTCACTTTTAATTCTCGCTTATCCTCAAAGAAAGCACAATACAAGATGAATGAAATTAAAATAGCAGAACTGAAGGCAAAGATTAAAGAAGTTGAAAATTATGAAAAATTAAATAAGACTATTCAGGAAAAGAACAGTGTTATTGAGCAGCTCAGAAAAAACCAGAGTATCCCTGTAAAGCTCCTTGATGAGGCAAGCTCACTCCTTCCAAATGGAGTCTGGCTGAATGCAATGACTTTATCAGGAGAGAACGTAAACATAGATGGTTATGCCTTTGCAAATTCAGACATCGTTTCGTACATAGACAATATGAAAAATTCTCAGACATTTACTGAGGTATTTCTCCAGGAATCCAAGAGTGCAAAGGTAGATAATGCAAATTTATATATGTTTAAATTAACTTTCAAGATAAAGAGTTAATATGGCTGAAAAAATTGATCTAAAAGCACTGCCGAAATATATAAAGACTATAATTACATTTGTTCCAGCTTTGGTTATTATAATAGTCGTTACTTTTGTGATCCTTTTACCTAAAAACAAAGAAATCAAAGCGCTGGAAAACAAGATCCTCCTTCAGGAAAATGAGATCGCAAAAAGCAGGACAAAGGCTGAAAAACTTCCCGAGCTTAAAGCTGAAAATGAAAGACTCAGGAGAAGACTGGAAGAGCTAGAATTACAACTCCCAGAGGAAAAAGAGGTCTCAGGTTTATTGAAACAGGTCTCTGACCTTGGTATAAGGTCAGGATTATATATTACACTATGGAAACCCGAACAAAAAAAGATACATCCAAGCAGTATAGTCTATGAGATTCCTGTTAAAGTAGAACTAACGGGAAGTTATCATAGTCTTGGCTACTTCTTTAGTAGTCTCACAAAATTGAACAGGATTGTAAACATTTCTGATATAAAACTGAGCGATCCTAAACCGGAAAAGGACGTTGCCTCTCTTAAGGTATCTTTCACAGCCACTACTTTTTCTTCCATTCCTGAAGGAGAAACTGTTAAGACAGAGAAGTCAAAACCTGGTGGAAGATGAAAAGATTAGTCTGCCTGATAAGCATAATACTCTTAATTATATGCTTTACCACAGGCTGTAAGAAAACTAAGTCTAACCAGATAAAGCCTCCTTCTTCAAAGGTATCTCCTGTAGAGACAAAAGTGGAACAGCAAGACATACAGAAGATAGAACAAGAGATATATTCATATGACCCTAAGGGTAGAAGAGACCCATTTCTTTCCCTTGTTGCACCTGTAAGACAGAAACCTTTAAAGGAAAAAGGGTTAAGCCCTTTAGAGAGATATGGAGTAGATGAGCTGAATCTTTTAGCAATAGCATGGGATAAACAAAAATACTATGCTGTAATAATGTTCCCTGATAAAAAATCATACACAGTTACAGAAGGGACAAAACTTGGGATACATGGAGGAAAAGTAGAAAAGATAACACAGGACTCAGTGATAATCAGAGAGTATATTAAGGATTATAGAGGGGTTATAAAGTCAAGAGATTCTGTATTAAAACTCCATAAGGAGGAAGGATGAAAAATAAAATTGACACAGTCAAGTATCACAACCTTAACCGTCTGACATCTATTAGACTAAAGAGGTCGTTTTATATACTTTGTGCCTGTTTTATGCTTTTTGCTCAATTTGGATGTGCAACAACCGGTGTTACCAGAGAATCTACTGATGTTAGAGATATACCAGTTATCACAGGGATAGACCTTCAGGATTATACTGTGACAATAAGGGTAAGCAAACCTTTTAGCTATACATTATATAGACCAGATGACCCATACAAGGTTATAGTTGAGCTTCTTGATGTAAGCGTAGGTGCTTTTAATATGAAGATCGTATCTGACAAAGCAGGTATAACAGAGATCATTCCTCGTCAGGTAGAGTCTCCTTCTTTATTGACAAGGCTTGAGATAATATTACAAATGCCTTCTGAGGTTGAACCTGATTATAAAGACAATGAATTGAAGATCAGTTTGAAAAGTAAAGAGGTTTTTAAGGAAGAAGTTCCAAAACATGAACCTGAAAAGATAACAGAGGCAAAAGAAGAGGAGGAAGAAGAACCTGTAACACCTGAACCTGAAGAAATCCTACTTCCAAAGGCAACAGAGATAACAGGTTTTTCATATGAAAGAACTACTGATAAACTTAATATGATTATAAAAGGGAATGGGTCATTTGAACCCACAGTATTCAATTTGGATAGCAGGATTGTGATCGATATATCAGACATTGTTTCGAGTGTCCAACCCCCTAAAGAGGTGGTTTCACCTATTAAGGCTATCAGGGCAGGAAAATATGACGGCAAGACAAGGATAATTGTAGACCTTAAAGAAAAAACAGATTTTGATGTCTCAACTCTAAGAGATTCTATTATTCTTGCACTAGCTCTTCCTGAGGCTGAAAGGATTAAGGAAGAAAAGGCGGAGATCAGTAAAGAAAAAGAAGAAGCCGAGGTCCCTGTTGAAGGGAAATATACAGGGAAGAAGATATCTCTTGACTTTCAGGATGCTGACATAGTCCCTATATTCAGATTACTCGCTGATATCAGCGGTTATAACATCGTTGTCAGCCCCGAGGTAAAAGGTAAATTAACTATGAAACTCATTAATGTGCCATGGGATCAGGCACTTGACATAATACTGAAGACCTTTTCTCTTGGTAAATCTATTGAGGGAAATATCATAAGGATTGCACCTCATACAGTATTTGCAAAAGAGAGCGAGGAGGCTGTTAAGGCAAAAGAGGCTGAGATGAAGGCAATTCCATTGGAGACAAAGATATTTCCCATCAGTTATGCTGACGTTGCAACTGTTGAAAAGGCTATTAAGGACGCAAAGATATTGTCAGCAAGGGGGAGCATTACTACAGATAAAAGGACGAGTTCCTTGACAGTCTATGATGTTTCATCTGTTTTCCCGCAGGTTGAAAATCTACTCAAAACCCTTGATAAACCTACTCCACAGGTCTTGATAGAAACAAGAATTGTCGAGATATCTGAAAGTGACGAACTTAATTTAGGAATCCAATGGGGAATAGGTCACCCAACTGGCAGTAAACCATTCAGCGGGAATACAGGACTTAACACAGGACCATTTACAGGAGATAACTTTATTATTGACTTTCCTGCTGCTGGTGCAGGTGCAGGTGCTGGCGCAGGAATAGCTTTTGGTATTTTAAACACCACAAGAACAATGGGACTTGACCTCCAGCTATCAGCTCTTCAAACAATTGGTAGAAGCAGGATAATTTCCAATCCAAGAGTGGTTACAACTGACAATGAAAAGGCAATAATAACACAGGGTGTTAGCCGTCCTTTCCCAAAAGTAGATGTTGCGTCAGGACAGATTTCAGTGGAATATAAAGATATCGCAATTACTACTGAAGTAACACCTCACATTACTCCTGCAGGCTCAATAAACTTAATAGTAAATATAAAAAAGGAGGACATTCTTGACACAGTTTCTATCTCAG
>JBNAVX010000041.1:0-1639 GCA_049700155.1 Thermodesulfovibrionales bacterium | reverse complement strand
AAACATGCACCTCCGATTCCTTACTGCTGGTGAATCACATGGAAAGGGATTAACAGGGATTCTTGAAGGAATTCCATCAGGTCTTTCTCTGTCTGAAAAAGATATTGATAAAGAACTCAAAAGAAGACAGGGAGGTTATGGTCGTGGGGCAAGGATGAAGATAGAGTCAGACCATGCTGAAATCCTCTCAGGAGTAAGATCAGGAAAGACTATTGGTTCACCAATCACCTTATATATTGAAAATAAAGACTATAAAAACTGGCAAGATATAATGAGAGTTGAAGAATTAGCTACGAACTACGAGCTACGAGCTATGAATCCCATAACCCGCCCGCGTCCAGGTCATGCTGATTTAGCAGGTGCAATAAAGTACGGAACTCATGATATAAGGAACATCCTTGAGCGTTCAAGTGCGAGAGAGACAGCAATGAGGGTAGCCTTAGGTGCGATTGCAAAGAGATTTCTTTCTGAATTTAGTATTCATATTGGAAGTTATGTGGTTCAAATAGGAAAAGTCAAAGCTCAAAGCTCAAAGCTCAAAACCCAATGCTCACCAAAAGAACTGCTATCTTTATTCAAAAAGGCTGAGGAGTCTCCTGTCAGGTGTCCAGATCAAAAATCATCTGAAAAGATGATAAAGTTGATAGATAAGGCAAAAAAAGAGGGTAATTCCCTCGGAGGAATATTTGAGGTATTTGTAACAGGTGTCCCGATTGGTTTAGGAAGTCATATACAATGGGATAGAAGACTTGATGGAAAACTTGCACAGGCGGTCATGAGTATTCAAGCAATCAAAGGAGTTGAGGTTGGCTCTGGTTTTGAGATGGCAGAAAAGTTTGGTTCTGATGTTATGGATGAGATATTTTATAGGGATGATTTTTACCGTAAGACGAATTATGCAGGTGGAATAGAAGGCGGTATAACAGACGGAATGCCCATAATCCTTAGGGCAGCAATGAAACCCATACCGACTTTAAGAAGAGCTCTAAGGTCAGTTGACATTATTACAAAGGAACCTGTTGAGGCTATTTATGAACGCTCTGATATATGTGCAGTCCCAGCAGCAGGGGTAATAGCAGAGGCGATGGTAGCATTGATAATCGCTGATGCATTTCTTGATAAATTCAGTGGAGATAGCATTGAAGAGACAAAACGCAATTATGATTCATACATAAAATATGTTCAGAAGTTTTGAAAGACCTATTATGTATTATTTTATTTAAGCTTCTTAAGTAACTCACTTACAGGTATTGCTGGAAGACTAAGAAGCTGGACAGATCCCCTCGAGCCAAGCTCAACAGACAACTTCATTACAGTCTCATTGTCAGGTGCTTCTACGATACTTACAAAATCATAAGGACCAAGAACTGCATACTGGTCCTTCAGTTTCACTCCAAACTTCTGTTCAAGTTCTTTGTTTACCTCAAGAATCCTGTCAGGGTTTTCCTTGATCGTCTTTCTACCATCATCTGTAAGATTGCTTAAAATAATATAGTAAGCCATAATACCTCCCAGTATATTTAACCGTATTGTCAAAAGTTTTTAAGTAAATTCTTTAAATATCCTTTATCTTCAAGGGGTTGATTCAAATTAACCTACCTCCCTTTAAATAATGTCGTATTCTCAATACCTGCTTACC
>JBNAVX010000040.1:17348-20798 GCA_049700155.1 Thermodesulfovibrionales bacterium | reverse complement strand
TTGAAAGACGATTAGGATTGACTGCAATCTGATATGATGCAGCACCTTTTGCACACAGTGAGCCCTCACTTATTGGATGATCAGGGTCACCTTCCATATTAATAACTTTTCCTTTTGCATCTGTTGACACAAGGATGCCGCATCCTACTGAGCAGTAACAGCAGATGCTTGGCGTCTCCTTTGCGCCTTTGATCCGGAGCTCAGCAGCATAAGACTGAACAGGAGATAAATCAAACCCAAGCTGGCTTAGAGCCATTCCTGCAACAGTTGCTCCGGAAATCTTCATAAAATCTCTTCTTGTAACCTTCATTAGCTTCAACCTCCTTTCTTTAAAAGATAAAGATTAAAATACATCCCTCCTTTCTTTTTTGTTTTGATTAAAAAATAGATATAGATTGATAAATATAGGAAAGCTATATTGATGGTCTAAAATAAAATACATAGACCTCGTTTGAGAATTTATACTATAGATGAATATTATTGTCAAGCTTAAAATTTCTTTGTGTTACCTTGAAATTGAAAATTTCAAGGTAACAGCTTAAAATTTTTTTGACATCATTCTTTGTTCAATAGGTTTATAATATAAATGCTTCATTTAGAATCCTTGTGATTCAAAAAACATAATTAAGATACTGGGGGATATCATGAAGATTTTTATTGATACTGCTAACATTGAAGAAATCAAAAAGGCATGGTCTCTGGGAGTTATAGATGGAGTAACAACAAATCCATCTCTTATTTCGAAGGAAGGAAGAGAAGCTGTCTCACTATTAAAAGAGATTTGCAGTATCGTTAACGGTCCTGTGAGTGCTGAAGCAGTGAGCATGAATTCTGATGATATGGTAAAGGAAGCTGAGTTTTTATCAAAGATTCACGACAATATTGTTGTAAAAATTCCCATGACTGAGGAAGGATTGAGAGCAGTTAAAAGACTTTCAGCATTGGGTATCAAGACAAATGTAACTCTTATCTTTTCACCTAATCAAGCATTGCTTGCTGCAAAGGCTGGTGCAACATATGTAAGCCCTTTTGTTGGAAGACTTGATGATATCAGTCATTATGGGATGTATATTGTTAGTGATATTGTTGACATATTTGAAAACTATATGTTTAAAACAGAAATAATAGTAGCAAGTATAAGGAATCCAATCCATGTGCTGGAAGCTGCAAAGATGGGTGCGCATGTTGCAACTATCCCTTATTCTGTTATAATACAATTAATAAAACACCCACTTACTGATATAGGGATTGAGAGGTTTTTAAAAGACTGGGAGAGAGTCCCAAAGAAGCACTGATGAACACAGATATCTGTTATAATCTGTTATAAATCTATAAACATCTGAGGGAAAAGAAGATGCCCATATACGAATATAAATGCAGTAGTTGTGGAGAAGACTTCGAAAGACTTGTCTTTGGTAATCAGGATGTCAGTTGTCCAAAGTGTAATTCTAAAGATATAAAAAAGAAGTTCTCTGTCTTTTCTGCCTCAGGCACTGAAAAACCACTTGCTGGAACATCAGGCTGCACATCCTGTAGCAAAAGTACCTGCAGCTCCTGCCATTAAGTTTTTGTTTTTCCCTCTAACCTATATTATTCATAAAATTCCTGGCAGATGCAGTATTTGAGCGGATTTAAATTCTTTCGAAGAAAGAATTTACCTCGGAGGCTCGATCTTAATCGAGCCGAGAATGAGCGAGAATACTGCATCTGCAAATTACTTATAAATTTATGAATTAAGTGGGCTAAGATTTTTAATTGAGCTTATAATAAACAAGAATACTCTATTTAATTTACAATATACACCTGATTTTTTTAATTAAGCAAAATAAAAATTGTTATGATTTGATTTATGTATGGAGAGATCAAAAAAAGAATATATTCCACAGTAATAGATTCTAATCATAAGATGACACCTCTAGAGGTAGCAAAAAAGGTCTCCTACGAGATGAAGGTAGATAGAAAAGTAGTCGAGACAGCGATAAAAGAGCTTGTCAATGAAGAGATTCTTAAATATACATATTTTGGCAACACCTTTTTGCAGGTTTCAATGGACAGACCAGTCCGGGTTTCCAGAAGGATTATAATTAAACCTCCTCATAAAAAGTATTTTCCCAAAGAAGGGGATGTTGTTATAGACATTAAGGCTGGATTAGCTTTTGGGGACGGAGGACACCCAAGTACATATCTTGTTTTAAGAACACTTGATAATTTAATGTCGAATCCATATTACGATCAAAATCGATTTAGAAATGCACTTGATATAGGTACAGGTAGCGGGATACTTGCAATAGCCGCTGCAAAGCTTGGTATAAAAGAGGTTGTCGGGATTGATATTAACCATGCTGCCATTTTTGAGGCGGAAGAAAATGTCAGGATTAATAATTTATCAAGTCAAATAACCATCTCTGATACCTCTTTAGAAGTTATAGATCTCAGCTTCTCCCTGATTATGGCTAATATTGGGAGCGATACACTGAATATGCTCTGCCCTTTGATAATAGAGCGATTAGATGCGAGCGGTTTTCTTATCCTTTCAGGTTTTATGAATAATGAGTGTGAAAGTCTTTTGAAGAAATATTCAGGATATGGTCTGATTTTTATAGATAGTCTCGAAAAAAATAATTGGGTCTGTCTTGCTTTTTCTAAACCTCTTTTACAAAACAGGTAAGATGACCGTCTGAATAGAAGATAGAAAATTTTTTGTCAAGAAATTCAGCAAGGCAATCAGCCACACTGAAGATAATAAGTGGTTTATTTATTGCTGAAAGCTTTTTTGAGATAATACGATAGACTTCTGTTCCTCCCTCAAGGGGTCTTACAGGACGATAGAGATAAATAAAATCAACATCTTCGAGAGACACATTGACAATATCATCATGAATCCATTCAATTCGATCATCACTAATGCCGAGTATCTTCTGGAAAATTTTACCCACACGAATTAATTCTGATGATAGCTCTATCTGAAGTGTTTTTCGGTGAGGATATAAACACTGGAGTAATAATCCCTGTAATCCATTACCAGCTCCTAAGTCAGCAACTATTGAATCAGGTTTTATAAACTGCTCCGCAAATATAAGTGGAGATAGTCCTCCGGGATGGCATGAATATGCATTTCTCTTCTTGAAAAGCTCTATCTCAAATGGAGAATACTTGTTCCCGGCTCTGTGTAAACAGGCATAGAGACATAAAAGTGCATACTCCTGAGAGTTTATATCACCTTTTTCTCTCTCTTTCATCAGATTGTTGATATACTCTTTCACATCAGGAAATTCTGCCTGGATATCCTTATCCGATGCAAGTTTAAGAAGCGAATGCGTAATAATAGTAATCTGTTTTTCTGAAGACATTATTTCTATGGAGTCATTAAATTGTCTGGTAAAATCCATAATTATATAATTAAATACTTTTTTCTGATAAAATATTAAAAGATGAACAATTTATTAAACC
>JBNAVX010000040.1:0-17338 GCA_049700155.1 Thermodesulfovibrionales bacterium | reverse complement strand
CCTTAATAATATTATATCCCAGGTTAAAAGAAACTGTAATATATCTGATGCTAAGTTCTGGGGTGAGTATTCAATCTGTGGACTCCTCCTTAGACTTAGAGAGTTGTATCGTTGTGAAAAGGGTTTAAAGCTCTGGGAGAGGGTACCACAAGAAGATATTTCTGAATGGATGTCGGAAAAAGAAAATATCTGGAAAGAGTTGCAGAATAAAGAACTTGAAGACCTCATTATTGGTGGGTCTGTATTTGGACCTTTTGAAGTCTCAGATATAAATAAAAGATTAGAGGAAGAAAATATCATTTATGGAGCCGGGTATGGAATACGTAAAAAACCCTCTTTTTTCCTTGCAGATTTAGTATCAAAAAGGAAGATAGATGGCTATGAGGTTTATATAGCAGGGAATGAATATGCAAGAGACTTAGCAGACTATCCAGCTATGATACAGGATAATATTATCTTTGCGAGGATAGCTACAACAAAGCTCCGTATCTGGGAAAGATTTGAGGAATTAAGGGTTAGAGACCCAAAAGGTCCTCTTTCTTATGCATTCTCAAGATATGGCATTAATCCCCATGATGAACCATCAGAGGATATAGAAAAAAAGGTATCACTAACCGCATCGTCCGAGATAGAGACTTTTATATACCATGAAATTGGTGAAGCAATTGAGGATGAAAACCTCGGAGAAGAATGGAAGGAATTAATCCTTGAACTTTCTGGAAGAAAGGCAGAATTCTTCTCTCGGGGTATTAAAGACCTGCTTGCAGATACAACTGAGAAAGGGATGATTAACTACATCATAAAAAATCAGAAAGAAGGTTCACTCGGTTTTTATATTGTATTTCTTGATGGCTACAGGAGGCTCTTATTCCCTGAGATAATTAAGGCTTTTGAAAAATTTATTGAATCAGGAGACTGGAAGATTATTGAAGATGCACGGATAGAGGGATATAAAAAAGCTAAAGGATATGCAGAAAGATTGCTCTCAATAAAGAGAGAAATTTCTGACAGGTTACAACTTACAGAGTATATAGAAAAAGAAATTGTTGATAAAATAAAGGCTGTTAAGTCTTAGAATAATTAGAAATCATTCTTAAAAGTAAAATACATGAAAACACCAATCGAAATAATTGAACCCAGATGCCCTTTTTGTAATTCTTTTGTTGAACAACCAAAAGAGTTAAAAGAAAGGAAACCTATTGAATTTCCTGTAGGTATTTGTGATAACTGTGGTGCAGTTTATGCTTATGATGCTACTGGACATAATCAGGGAGCTGCATTTCTTGAGGCGTTATTATTTGTCTGTAATTATGATGATTATCTTGCCTTTTCGCTTTCTGCTAATGAAGATTATATTGATGGTATTATAGAAAATTATGACCTTATTTCTCACAAAGTAATTCCTGGTGGAAATCTTGAAGACAGAAAAGTAAGAGGAGTTCTTATCTTTGTTAGGCTAAATCCAGGAATCGAAAAATTCACAGAGGAAATGAGAAAAGAGAAAATAAAGTCCTCTTTTGTAAATCATACTGTGAAAAAATCTCGCTCAGAAAGGTTTTCAAGAGAAAGGGTGCAAACTTATGTATCGGAAAACAGACTTGAAGACCTTTTCGCTCTGGCTGAAGAAGATACGAGGGTAATTCCTGAACTCATCCGTATGCTATATACACCTGATGAATTACTAAGATGGAAAATAATTGAAATAATAAGTGAAGTATCTTCAAAAATAGGTGAAAAAAGACCAGAAATTGTTAGTAAATTTTTAAACCGTCTTCTTTTGAGTGCAGCAGATTCTGCATCTTCAGCATGGGGTGCCCTTGAAACAGTAGGAGCGACCATTAGTAGAAAGCCTGATCTATTTGGTGAATTCAGCCATGCACTCCTCTCCTTTTTACAATACAAAAATTACCGAAAACAGGTCACATGGGCTATTGGGAGGATTGCAGCAGAAAGACCTGATTTAGTAAAGTATGCATTTCGCCTTCTCTGTTCCTTTTTGTCAGATACTGACCCTGAAATAAGAGGACATGCTATATGGGCGCTTGGAAACCTTGGGTTCAAAGACCCATTAGAAGATATGAAAAAATTACTGTCTGATGAGAGTCAAATTCTTCTCTTTCGAGAGGGAGAGCTAAAAGAGTTTACTATTGCAGAATTAGCAAGAGAGGCTATTGAGAAGCTTAGCTAATAAGGTAATAAATTTTTGACTTGTCTTCTCAACCATTCATAAAATATCTCGTTTCTTCCCCATATGGTGACATACATGTTGATAAAGAAAGGTGGGACTTCCCTTTAGAAGGTGATGAATTAAAGACTCCATATAAGATATATTTTCATTCTATAAAAGATTTTCTTCTTAGAGATGATTATAAATTATTAATCTCATCTATTGTTAAAAAACTTGGAAAAGAAATCTTTCAGAAAGAAATCCAAGAGATTCTCATCCGCTCAGAAAAACATGGAGCTTTCTACCACCCTGCTAGTATTGAGCTTGTTCTTTTGGATAACAGGGTAAAGTTTGGTCTGAATGTAGCCATTTCAGATGTAGGCAAATACTGGATAAAGAAAGAATATTATACACTCAAAAAATTACATAATAAATTTAATCTACCATATTTACCAAAGGTATACTTCTTTGATGAATTTAATTCTATGTCATTTCTCTTGGAAGACTGGTTTGAGGGTTATCATGAATTTCATATCTCGAAAGACAAAATAGGCAATCATAAATTGAAATTGTGGGATTTTGATAAAGGTTATAAATACCTTTCTCCTGAAGAGAGCTATGAAATATATAAGCAGGCATCTAAGATTCTTACCTCTTATTATGACCTTGAAGATTTTAGCCAGATTTTAGCTTGGCACCATGCAGCAGGAGATTTTGTTGGAAAAATAGAAGGCAAAAATATAGATGTTCGCCTCACAACAGCAAGGCAATATGGACCGTTCATAGGTTTTGTAGATTCAAGTTTTTTAAACCCCGTTCTTGCCTTATTATATTTTTTTCTGGACCTGACTTTAAAGATGCGTCTTGATAAGCTTGATGGTACAGGAGAAGTAACATGGGCTGACGATATATGTGTAGAAGCTACTATCGCAGGATTTTTTGAAGCAATGGGATCAAAGAGTAATTTCAAATCTTGCTTGAATCTTGATAATGTTGAAGAATTTTTAAGACTAATACAATCATTTACTGAAGGAGAATTAAAAAATATTATTAGCCCTTTATTAGAGCAATACAAAAACACGAGTAACCATCTTTTGATAAGAATGAATTTAGACAGGCATATAGAAAAACTTTTTACTACTCTTCAAAATTTCCTCTAATAATATTTTCAAATGGTATTCTGACTATCCTTGAAAGAGGTAACATCAGGTTTGCCTTATTGAGCTTGGCTATCGGTGCTCCACCTTCACCCATAAGTTCTCTGGAAAGCTTAACGAGCTCATTATATAATCTGTCAAGCTTCACCGTCTGATATGATGCATTTGCCTCAAAACCAGAGATACCACACACATAGGATATATCTTTTTTACCATCATTTAAGCTGTAAGGCACACCATATATTCTGCAGATAATCGGTCTTTTTTCATAAATGATACATTCATCTTTTTCTGTTAAAAACGGACACCTTATTTTCTGTTTACCCAGTCCATATATCTGCATCTCAGGTTTTTCATTGAAAGCCTGCTGTAATTTATCTCTTGCCTTTAATATTTCTGTCTCAGCTTTTTCTGCTTTTCTTAGAACATCTCTTTTAATTTTCCTTTCTAAGCGATTGAAGTGGTGATTAATATATGCAGCCTCTATCGGGAAGACCCCAAAAATAGCATAACAACAATCACAGCATCGGATATGGCATTTTACGCTGAGAGGATATTTTTCTTGAATTGCCTTAAAAAGATGATCAGCCTTACGTGCCACTATTTCATATCTTGAAAAAAAGTCATCAACCATTAAGAATATATTTTATGTCAACTCCTTTATTATATGCCTTGCAAGATGTTCATCTATTTCATTATGCCTCGGGATGGGTTGTTTTTTGCCAGTTTTAGGATTTCTGTAAAGGTCATGACGTTTACCGTGTCTAACGAGTACACAACCAGCAGAAGTGACTTTCCTCACAAGGTCCTCTCTTTTCATATTGTAAGAGTGAGTTCTTTAACCTCATATTCCTCTGGAATATCCTCCATTGTCATAAGAATGTATGCTTCTTTCATATTTTCTTCAAGTTCTTCCAATGTCTCACCTTGTGTCATTATTTCAGGATGTTCAATAAGCTTGCCTACCCAGTATTTTTCACCTTTCCAATAAATCATCCTTAATTTAGTTTCCATATCTTGCCTCTACATGTTTTATGATAGCATGTTTATATTCATTATGACTATCTTTTATTCCGATATGGCTCAAGGAGCTTTAAGAAATCGGGATGTACTTCAAACCCTAATTCCAGAGCCTTATCACAGTTTTTTATAGCTTCATCAAAATCACCCTTTAGGTAATATGCATTTGCAAGGTTATTATAGCCTAATGAAAAATCTGGTGCCATCTCGAGCATCTTCTTGTTAATCTCAATACTCTTCTCTATATCTCCTTTTTGAAGATAGGCATTAGCAAGATTACACATAGCCTGAACTATTCTTGGTTCTATCTCAAGAGCTTTCTTCAAAGCCTCTATAGCCTCATCAGTCTTACCCATCTGAAGATAAGCAAAGCCTAAATTTGAATAACCCCTTGCATATCTTGGTTCTATCTCTATAGCCTTCAGATTTGCTTTTACAACCTTCTCAAGGTCTCCTTCCTTAAAATAAATATAACCTAAGTTCACAAAAGACTCAAACATCCGACCGCCTGCCTCGATGGATTCCTCAAATGCCTCTATTGCTTCTTCAAATCTGCCCTGGTTCATGAGTGCTACACCTAAATTATAATGGGCAGTAGCACACTCAGGATTTTCAGCAAGCATCCGCTTTTGCTTATCAATGAATTTTTTGATCTTTTCTTGTTTTTTCATTGTAATTTAATCCTATCTTTTTAAAGATTGAAGAGAAGATACTCAAAACTACTCCGGAGGGTAAATTTTTTAAAAGATATGAAGGCGATGGTGGCCAGCAAAAGCTGGCCACCTATTTTCTCCTCGGGCAATCTTATTCTGTTTTTGCGCCTGCTTCTTCAGCAGATATACCTCTCCCTTTTAATCCATACATCGTTGTACTTCCTGTTGAAAAATATTCCACAACACCTTCTTTTACCAGTTCACTCGCAACCTTTTTTACTTCTGATGTTGAGACATTCGGAATAGTTTTCTTCACACCAGAAACCATGTCGCTGAAGTATACCTTTGTTTTTGCCCCCTTAGAGAGATAATCAATAATCGCCTGTCTAATTTCTTCTGTTCCCATAAATATTCACTCCCTTTTTCCAAACTATAGCATAAGTTATAATCATGTTGTCAACATGTCTTAAATCCTTAGATTCCTCCCACAGCTTTAGACACTGCCCATGCATGCTCTGTAAATTTGAATTGAGTCGTAGTTCTATAAGTGTCAACAGCGAGACGGTAATCATCAAGTACATGCCATGTGAATGGGAGCCCTGTCTTCTCATAGAATTTCTCCCAGCCAATCCTTTCAGCCCAGTCACCAAGTCTCTCATACTTGTTCGCATCTTTTACATAAGCTTCAACAATCTTCTTAACAACCTCAATAACTTCGGGCCAGTGAGGTGGATTATTTGGTAGCCATGGAACAACAACCTTTGAAAACTTTGGTTTTGTTCTACGGTTTGAGATCTTTCCACCAGCGAGGATTGCTACTCCATCTCCTTCTTTATCAGCGAGTGGCATCGCAGCGCACATTGTATAACAATTTCCACAGTACATACACTTATCATAGTTAACCTGAACACTTCTCTTTCCGTCAGGTGTAGTAATAGGCTTTATCGCATATAAAGGACACGCTGCTATTACAAGAGGAATCTCACAGATTTTTCCTATATAGTCTTCATCAACCATGGGTGGTTTACGATGATAGCCAAGCAAAGCAATATCCGAGCAATGCACAGCTCCACACATATTCAGACAGCATGCCAGAGCAACCCTGAGTTTTGCCGGAAGTTTCATCTCTTTGAAATAGTCAAAGAGGGCATCTGCTGTCTTTTTTACTAAACCAGATGCGTCAGTAGCAGGGGTATGGCAATGAACCCATCCCTGTGTATGAACGATTGATGTAATTACATTACCAACCCCTCCTACTGGAAATTTATATGATCCAGCAGGATGTTTTCTTGAATCTAAGTCTTTCTTAAGAGCCTTTGCCTTTTCTTCACTGTCAGTAATAAACTCAATATTGTTTCTTGTCGTCCATCTCACATAACCATCACAGTATTTGTCTGCAATATCACATATCTCACGAACATGCTCAACTGACATCAGTCTTGCAGCCCCAGCCCTAACAGTATAAACCTTCTCTCCTGATTCAGAGACATGCACAATAATGCCCGGTTCTAAAATCCTGTGAGAAAGCCATTTGCCATAATTCCTTCTCAGAATAGGAGGAAGGAACTGCATATAGTGGGGAGGACCGATATCTGTAATCCTATTCTCCATCGGTTTATCAGGATTATAATAACCAAGTTTTCCTTTTGACATAATACGCCTCCTTTATTGAAATTTTAATTTTATAGCGGATGTTTCTTCCTATATTCTTTGATGTCTCTCTTCCATCCTCCTGGAACTTCTTCTTCTTTGAAGAAGACATAAGGGTTGGAACGCGGCTCTTTAACCAACTGTGGCATAGCAGGAATACCCAATACTTCGATAAACTTCTTGAGACCAAATCTCTGGATACATTCTCCAATACGCTCACGGTTCTTCCCTTCTTCCATCCACCAATCAATAGCCTTTCTCACGACATTTTTGATGTTATCATAAGGTGGATTTGCATACATAAATGGGATAGTAAGGGTAGCTAATTGTGCACCTTCCAAAATAGGTGATTTTGCACCAAAGAGGAGCGAAACCCCCGTGTCTTTGCCAACCCTTAATGCCTCTGGCATAACATTTATACAGTGCATACATCGTGTGCATTCTGCATTGTTGATTGTAAGCTTTTTTCCATCCCAGCTCATGCACTGAGTAGGACATAAATCAATTACCTCTTTCTGGATATCAAAAGGGCCCCAATCTCTACCAGCCATTCCACCTCCATCAGGTGGAATATTTCCAGCTACATATTCCTTAACTGCATCCTGATTTATCCTTATATCATCCTTCCAGGTGCCTATAAATGCAGTATCTGAACGGGCTATAGATGCCACACAGCAATTTGGACACCCATCAAATTTAAACTTATATTTATAAGGGAACCCTGGTCTATGTAATTCATCCTGGAAATACATTGTAAATTCGTAGCACATATCAAGTGTGTTATAACATGCGAATTCACAACGTGCCGGACCTAAACAGTCTGAAGGTGTACGTAAATTACTTCCTGACCCCCCAATATCAACTCCCATATCATGAGTGAGGTCAAACATTATAGGCTCTAACTGGTCTGTGAATGTACCAAGGAAGACCATATCACCTGTGGAGCCATGCATATTCATTAGACCGCTACCACGATATTCGCAGATGTCACATATACCCCTAAGATAGTCTGTTGTATAAAATTTACCGCCAGTCTGATTTATTCTACAAGTGTGAAAATGTGCGACTGATGGAAATTTCTCTTGTTGGTCACAATATCTCCCTATGATACCACCACCATACCCGAGAACACCAACGATACCGCCATGTTTCCAGTGGGTCTCTTTATCCACATAGGATAACTCTACTACTCCTAAGAGGTCTTCTACACTACCCTCGGGTATCATGAGATTATCCTGTCCAAGTTTTCTCCTGTGGAGTGCCTCTCTCTTTAAATCACTAATAAAACTTGGAAAGGGACCTTTCTCCAATTCATCTAACATTGGAGTAGGATGTTTGGGCTTGAAGGCTTTTAGTTCCTCTTCAGTATAAGAAGCCTTTTTTAACTCTTCTTCAGAAAATGTTCTTATGTCATTATAAGTTCTGTGGCCCTTTACTTCTTTATCCCACAGATGCTCTTGTCCTGGAGCTGCCATCTCTTACCTCCTTTTCTTCTGGAATTAGGTCTGTTTTTAAACTACAAATAAATGCTCTAAAAATTTAGAATCTAAGCGTTCTCTCCCCTCCCTTCTTCTTGATATTTAGTGGACAAAAATATATATAATTCCCTTGTGGGTGTATTTGCAGATTTAAAATTTTCTGAGAAATATAAAAACAAAACAATAATATAATACCTTCACAAAAATGGTCAAATAAAAAAAACTAATTAATAAATCATAAATATTTATTTTTTAGTTATATATACAAATTATCTAATAATTGTAATTTTAGAAATTAATAGTTAACCTGATTCATATGTCGAAACTTTTAATCATCAATTGCCCAAGTGAATATTTTATTCATATTCCAATGGGGACTTTTGGACTCTGTGACTATTTATACCAGAGAAATATCCAGTCAAAGATATTAAACCTTTCTTTATATCCAACAGATGAATCGGAAACGGTCATAAAACATTATGTCAGGCTTTTCAATCCTTCTTATGTTGCTCTTGTTTTACACTGGCAGGAAACTGCTGAAGGTTTTATTGAGATTGGACAATATCTAAAATCTAATTTTAAAAATATCAGGATTATCAGTGGTGGTTTTACAGCAGGTTATTTTGGCAAAGATTTGCTCGAAAGTTGCCAGTTTCTTGACTATGTTATTAGAGGCGACCCTGAGAGACCTTTAGAACTCCTATTAAAAGGAGCTGAATTATCAGAAATTCCAAACCTAATTTACAGAACCTCTGAAGGGATATTTTTTAATGAGCGGACTTATTTAATTGATACTGAAACGCTCTCATCCATCTCATTCTGCAATTTGACCTATCTCTACGACCAAGAGATTTATATAAAAATCCTGAATGAAAAACTCGGGTTTCCTATATTTATAGGCAGAGGATGTCGTTTTAGTTGTAGATATTGTGGAGGTAGCTATGAGTCTTTTAGATTGCATAGTGGAAGGAATAAACAGGTAGTGAGATCAATTAGTTCAATAATTACGGATTTAAAACACATCAAGGATTATACAAGAAAGATTTATATATGCTATGAGAATGACAGGGATTATATTAAGAAACTATTCAAGGCTATGAAAAAAGAAGGGAGTCTTGTCAGGGTCTTCCGATTAAATTATGGTGCCTGGCATCTCCTTGACAGAGAATTTCTTGAGTTATATAAAGACCTTTTCATAATTGACGGTAAAGACAAACCCTTATTTGAACTTTCTCCAGAAGTCTTTGATGATAATAGCAGACAAAAGATAAAACCTAATCATATTTCTTATTCTATAAATGAGCTTAAGGAGAATCTCTTCTTAATTAAAAACCATTTAGGTGATAGAGTGGTTATTTCAATCTTTTTCAGTCGGTATCATGAGACTCATAAGACATACGACGATATAAAAAAGGAGATTGTAGGTTTTTTCCGCCTCAAAAACTACCTGGTCTACAAAGATTTATTAAATGTAAGGGTCCATTATGACCACCTTTCTACTGATGTAGCAAGTTGTTATTGGGAGTCCAACATCAAAAACCCGCATAATTTTGAGACCCTTATTTCAGCAGTTGAAAAGGTAAAAAAACAATATAAATTTCCAGTCGAGAATCTTTGTATATACATTCCAGAAACACTTTCAGAAGAAGATGTTTTTAGGTGTGAATTTCTTATAACAATCCTGAAAATGTTAGAAAAATACCTCTATGAAATGTTACATATCATACTTAAATGCCTTGATGAGAAGTTTATAGATATAATCGAGAAAATCATAAATGAGAAATATATCAAAGATTTAAAGATAACCTTTGATACATTCAAAATTATTGACCCCTGTGAGTTGCTTAGTTTGATAAAAGAAAGAATTAGAGAGAACGAATCTCTTAATTTAAAAGTACCTTTTATTGAGGACCTTATAAGTCTGAACATTAAAAAGACCATATCTCTACAGACCAAAAGACCTGATGAAAGCTTTCAATTAACAAGCCATCCGAGGATAAACCATGAATTTATTTCAATTAATGAACATGATTACCTTGATCTACAAAACTTTTTGAAAAGATTGGAGCATGAAGGAGTTGCAAATCTAAAACCTGAAAAGACGGTGTTCATCTTTCTCAAAGATGAAATTCTCAGTATGCCTTTTATAACTTATAGGGCAACTCTGAAAGAATTTGAAAAAGGAATTTCTGTTGATGAGTATTATACCCTTATGAACAGGAGGAAGATGTTTGATATCTCTTATCACAAAGAACTTGTTGAAAAATTATTTGAGAGTAAAGTACTTTATTAGTCTCAAAAATGCATTATTTTGGTTATTAATTTAAACATGGTTTAAAATCCCTATTTACTTTATACCCCATATAAGTCTATACTTTTTAGTCAAAAATGTTGGATATAAAATTGTATAAGAGAATTTTTTTGTTGTTTTTTATTATCTTCAACTTCTCACTACTTACCGTTTATTCCCAGGAGCTCCCGATAGTTAACTCTATAGAGATAAAGGGATTAAAACGGATTGAGGAGAGTTCTGTTAAATCTAAGATTACCCAGAGGGTTGGAGACCCCATATCCCAGGAAAAGGTCAATGAGGATATCAAGGCTATCTTTAAGATGGGATATTTTGAGGATGTTAAGGCTGAAATAGAACCATTTGAAGGAGGGATAAAACTTATATATGTTGTAAAAGAAAAACCGATCATTACGAGAATTGAGTTTCAGGGCAATAAAGAGTTTGATGATTCTAAATTGAGAGAAAAACTTACAATAACAACAGGTGCGATCGCTGACCCTGTATTGATACAGGACAACTCAGACAAATTGAGGGCATTTTATGAAGAGCAAGGATACTGGCTTTCAAGCATAGTCCCTATTATTAGGAGGATTAGTTCTGACGAAGTCAGCCTCACTTATCAGATTGAAGAAGGACCCAAGGTAAAGATTAAAAAAATCATTATTGAAGGTAACAAGTTTATTCCAGAAAAAGTTATTAAAAAGGCTATGGGAACGAAAGAATGGGGCATTCTCTCTTTTATCACCTCTTCTGGCTATTATAGAAAAGAGTTAATGGATGCTGATATTGAAAAGATAAGGGATCTTTACTTCAACAGAGGGTTTATTAAAGTTGCGATTGGAGACCCGGAAATCAAGCTCACATCTGATAGAAAAGGAATGATTATCACAATAGCTGTATCAGAAGGTGTTCAATTCAAAGTCTCATCAGTAGAATTTTCAGGAAACAAAGTCTTTGGAGATGAGGAGATAAAGAAGAGGATTACGCTTACTCCTGATACGCCTTTCAGTAAAGCCAATCTCAGAAGAGACATACTCTCAATCTCGGAATTATACTCTGAGAATGGTTATGCGGTCGCAAATATAACTCCAGATCTGATACCTGATGAAAATGCAAGGCTTGTCAAGGTAGTTTTGAAGATTGATGAAGGTGATAAGTACAGGATTGGCAAGATTGAGATTTCAGGAAATACAAGGACCAGAGATAAAGTAATAAGGAGAGAAGTAAGACTTGATGAAGGAGATATATTCAATAGCAAGTTATTGAAAAGAAGTTATGAAAGGATTAATAATCTCAATTTTTTTGAGAGTGTAGATATAGTCCCAAAACCAAGACCTGAAGAAAAACTGGTTGACCTTGAAGTAAAAGTTAAAGAAAGACCTACAGGCTTTTTGAGTGTAGGTGGAGGTTATAGTTCTGTTGATAAACTTATTGGAATGGTTGACCTCACTCAGGGCAATTTATTCGGAAGGGGACAGCTCTTAAAAGTCAGGGGAGAATTTGGAGGGAGGACAACATACTATGAACTAACCTTCAGGGACCCCTGGTTTCTGGATAAGCCTGTATATTTCTCCTCAACCCTGTATAAACTTGTAAGGGAATATATAGCATTTGATAAAAAATCAACAGGGTTTGGGCTTTCACTCGGTAAGGATCTGTCTGAATATATTAGAGCTGATATCGCATATAATTTTGAAGAAGCAACTATTTATGATGTATCAGCAGATGCATCTAAGATAATAAAGGAGCAAGAAGGGACTTTCTCAACCAGTAGTCTTACTCCTTCAATTATCAGGGACTCAAGAGACAACTATATTGATCCAACAAGAGGTTCAAGAAATTCTATCTACATAACATATGCTGGACTTGGAGGAAAAAACAAATTTATAAAAGGAGAGATTGACTCAGCATGGTTTTTCCCTATTGGCAAAACGACATTCATGTTAAGGGGAAGATTTGGTTATGCCACAGGGATCTGGGGCGAAGATTTGCCTCTTTATGAGAGATTTTATGTGGGCGGAATATATACTATCAGAGGGTTGGACTGGGGTGATGCTGGTCCAAAAGATGAGGAGACAGGAGAACCTATCGGTGGTACTACAGAACTTATCTTTAATGCAGAATATATATTCCCACTTGTGAGCGAGATGAGGCTAAAAGGTGTAGTCTTTTTTGATGTTGGCAATGCATATGAATCTTTCGATAATTTCGGGAAGTTCAGATATACTACAGGAGCTGGGATTAGATGGATTTCTCCGATGGGACCAATAAGGATTGAATGGGGCTATAATCTTAATAAAAAACCAGGAGAGAAAGCCAGCAGGCTTGAATTTACCTTCGGGTCATTTTTCTAATATAATTCATAGTCCACAAAAGAATGTCTAAAAGGAGGAAAAGGATGAAGACAAAATTTATTATTTTAATTTTATTTATAACTTTTAACTTCTCTCTCAGTACTATTTCTTTTGCTGCTGAAACAACAAAGATTGGATATATAGACCTCCAGAGGATTGTTTATGAATCAGACGCAGGGAAAAAGGCAAAGTCTGAACTTGATGCCCTTATAAAATCTAAGCAGGCAATTGTAGATGAAAAACGTCAGAACTTAGAAAAATTAAAAAGCGAACTTGAAAAACAAGCCTCGGTCCTCTCACCAGAAGCAAGAAAGGCTAAGCAGGATGAAATTGAAAAGATGGAAAGAGAATACCTTAGGTTAGCTCAGGACTCAGAGACTGAACTCAGGAAAAAGGATGCTGAGCTAAAAGAGGCGATAGTAAAAGAGATATTTGAGTTGATGGATAAGATAGGAAAAGAAGAAGGCTATACCTTGATTCTTGATAGAAGTATGGTCATTTACGGGAATAAAGAAATAGATATAACGAATATGGTAATCAAAAGATATAATGAATCAAAGGCCGGTTCAAAAAAACGGTGAAGCTTGGTGAAATTGCGAAACTGCTTGATGGTAAGATCATCGGTCCTCCTCAGGCAGAGGATATAGAAATTAAAGGAGTTTCAGGGATTATAGAAGCCCGTGAAGGGGACATTACTTTTATTTCATCTGAGAGATATAGAAAATACCTTTCAGATAGTAAGGCTTCATGTGTAATAGTAAAAGACCCAATAGAAGGTTTAGAGATAATACAATTGATGGTCCAAAACCCCCAATTTTCCTTTGCAAAACTCCTTGAATATTTTTATGTAAAAACCCAAATTCCTGCTGGAATAAGCAAGGACTCATTTATATCTGAAAGTGCAAAAATAGGAAAGGATGTCTCAATCTATCCTTTCTCTTACATCTCAGAAAGGGTCCTTATAGATGATAAGGTGATTATATATCCTTTTGTTTATATTGGCAGTGATTCCTCCATTGGGAAGGAATCTATAATATATCCAAATGTAGTTGTTAGAGAAAATGTAAAGATAGGAGACAGGGTTATTATACATTCAGGCTCTGTAATAGGCTCTGACGGATTCGGCTATATATATGAGGGTGGCAGACATTATAAGATTCCGCAAGTAGGTGGTGTGATTATAGAGGATGATGTAGAAATAGGCTCTAATGTCTCTATTGATAGAGCAACAACAGGAAATACTATAATAGGCAAAGGGACTAAAATAGATAATCTTGTCCAGATTGCACATAATGTAAAAATCGGCAAAAATTCAATTATAATTGCACAGGTAGGTATTGCAGGAAGTACAGAGATAGGAGATTTTGTCACTCTGGCAGGTCAGGTAGGAGTTGTGGATCATGTGAAGATAGAATCCGGGACGGTCATAGGTGCGCAATCAGGTATTACTAAAGACCTTCAAAAAGGATTTTATTCCGGTTCTCCAGCAATACCCCATAGAGAATGGTTGAAGGCACAAACGATCTTTCCAAAACTTCCGGAACTTTATAAAAGGATAAAAGAACTCGAAGAAAAGATTAAGGAACTTGAAAGGAGGAATACCCAATGATGAATATAAAGGAGATACAGAAGTTTTTACCCCACAGGTATCCCTTTCTTTTAGTAGATAAGATCTTAGAGATGGAACCAGGTAAAAAAGCAGTTGGTATAAAGAATGTAACCTTTAATGAAGAGTTTTTCCAGGGACATTTCCCTGAACAACCTATTATGCCTGGTGTTCTAATAATAGAGGCAATGGCACAGGTAGCTGGTCTGTTAGCTTTTCATTCTGGTGCAAATATAGGAAAGTCTGTCTATTTTATGAGTATAGAAAAAGCAAAATTCAGAAAGCCAGTTATACCGGGAGACCAGCTACGTTTGGAGATAAATATTCTTCATCATAGAGGGAATGTATGGAAATTCTCAGGAAATGCAATTGTAGAAGAGAAAATTGCTGCTGAAGCAGAATTCACTGCCATGGTAATTGATAGAGAGAATAATAATGAATAGAGAGATTCATCCTACAGCAATCTTAAATCCTAAAGCTGAGATAGATGAAGGAGTTATTATTGGACCTTTCTGCATTATTGGTGAAGGTGTACACATTAAGAAAGGCACAAGATTGATTTCCAATGTTGTCATTGAAGGGGATACAGAGATAGGGGAGAACTGTACAATATACCCTTTCACAAGTATCGGTCTTCCTCCTCAGGACGTTAAATACAAAGGAGAAAAAACAGCTGTCAAGATAGGGAACAACAATATTATCCGTGAATATGGGACTATACATAGGGCTTCAGTCGGTGGAGATGGAGTCACAACAATCGGCAATAATAATTTTTTCATGGCATATGTCCATATAGCCCATGATTGTAAGATTGGCAATAACATAATAATGGCTAATGCTGCGACCCTTGGAGGTCATGTTATTGTTGAAGATTATGCAATAATAAGTGGACTGGCTGCTATACACCAGTTTACAAGGATTGGTGCTTATGCGATGGTAGGTGGGTTCAGTGGGGTAGCCCAGGATGTTCCACCATATACTATCGCATCTGGGGCTCGGGCAAGGCTCTTCGGACTGAATACAATAGGTCTCAAACGCCATGGTTTTTCAGATGCGAAGATAAACCATCTGAAAAAAGCATATAAGATTTTATTTAGAGAAAAGAGAACTCTTAAAGATGCGATAAAAAAGATACAGGAAGACCTTTCAGAAATAGATGAGATAAAGCACTTGATTGATTTCATCCAGCAGAAAAACACAAGAGGAATCTGCAGGTAATGAAGAAAATAGGTCTGATTGCTGGGACAGGAGACCTCCCTAAAATAATAGCATTAGAAGCCAGAAAACAGGGATATATTGTTTCTGCTATCGCACTGGAACCCCTTGCTGACAAGACACTCAGCTCATTTGTTGATGAAATCGAATGGGTTAATGTTGGCAAATTTGGAAAGATAATTAAAACCCTGAAAAAACTCAGTATAAAAGAGGTTGTTATGGCAGGAAAGGTTTCTAAATCGCTTCTTTATTATAAGAGTAAAATCATACCTGACCTGAGGGCTATAAAATTCATATCCTCACTTAAGGACAGAAGCGATGACTCTATTTTGAGTGCTGTAGCAGATGAGATGGGAAAAGAAGGTATTAAACTGCTTAATATTCTGTCCTTCAGCTTAGACCTGCTCACACCTGAAGGTGTATTAACCAGAAAGTCACCAACAAAGTATGAATGGCTGGATATTACCTTTGGCTGGAGGATAGCAAAGGAAATAGGTAAACTTGACATAGGACAGACTGTAGTAGTTAAAGATCAGGCTGTTATGGCTGTGGAAGCGATTGAAGGGACGGACGAGACAATAAGAAGAGGGGGTAAACTTGCTGGTAAAGGTGCAGTTATTGTAAAGGTAAGTAAACCAGATCAGGATATGAGATTCGATATTCCTGTTGTAGGGCTGGATACATTAAAGACCATGATTGAAGTAGAAGCATCTGTTCTTGCTGCTGAGGTCGGAAAAAGTATTATTCTCAATAAAGAGAGAGTGATTGAGGAGTCTGATAAAGCAGGCATTATTTTAGTAGGATATAAAGAATAAATGGTAGATGGCGAAAAAGGAATTTCTTGTAGAACTATTTGGTACAGTTCATAAAAGATATGATTTCTTAAATCACCTCCTAAGCTTCTATCGTGACAAGAAATGGAGAAGGTCTCTCGTTGCTCAGATAGAATCCACTTGCATAGATAGGATTTTAGATGTCTGTACAGGCACAGGCGATCTTGCTTTAGAGTTTGCGAACAGATATCCGGGTGCAATGATTATAGGTAGTGATATATCAGACAGAATGCTCAAGATAGGCGTGGAAAAAATCAAAAAAAAGGGTATTGATAGTAAGATATTTTTACAGCAATCAGACCTTTTCTATCTGCCTTTCAAAGACGGGGTCTTTGATGCTGTGAGCATTGGTTTCGGTTTCAGAAATCTGCATGATTTCAGAAGTGGTATAAGAGAGATGGTAAGGGTTTTGAAAAAAGGGGGGGTACTCTTAATACTTGAGCTTTCTTTACCTCAAAACCCCTTTATAAAAAAAATATTTCTGTTTTATCTAAAACATATCCTTCCTAAAATAGGAGGGTTGGTTTCCGGCTCTCAATCATCATATGCTTATCTCTCCTCTTCCATAATAGCCTTTCCAAAAAAGGAAGAGGTAATAAAATTTCTTAAAGATGAGGGTCTAAAGAATATCCAGTATATAAGCCTATCCAGTGGAATAGCCTCTATTTTTGCAGGTAAGAAGTAGGTTATTCAAAAAAGTCAAAAAATCTTTTATAGTATGTTACGGAAATATCATTCTTGCACTATTTGTAAAAATCATTATTGCACATTTAATTCATTTAATTCTTTGGTATATACTTATAATGTATTTAATTTCTTCTTCAGTCATTCCCCTTCTTGACCAGAGAATCCAGTTCTTTATTCTGGATTGCCCGATCAAGTCGGGCAATGACGGTTTATGTTTAATTATAT
>JBNAVX010000039.1:0-21215 GCA_049700155.1 Thermodesulfovibrionales bacterium | reverse complement strand
GAAAGAATGAATTCCACATATCCCCTCTATTAAGAGGGGATTAAGGGGTGTGTTAGGTTTGTTTTATGAATTTAGATTATTTTGGACAGCAATGGAAATGAGCATACTCTTCAGCATAAGGATGAGGGCATCGCAACAAGTTGAAAGTCAAAAGTTAAAAGTGAAAAGTTTTAAAGAAAAAATAAAAGAAATACACATCTCTGGTGCAGAAGGCATTTATAAAAAATCGCAGATTAATGAGATTGTCAGGGGCTACATTAAGAGGGCATTGGAACATCCAAGAGGCAAACCTGACAGGATTGTAATCACTATAGAGGAGTTAACAGAAAGACCTGAGATTATCTCCACTTTGCCCTTATCTACTATTAGAAATTCTTCTCCAACAGAGGGAGAAAAAATTGTAAAAAAATTACTCCATTCAGCAGGTGTATCAGGGATAGCTATTCACAGGGCTTTTGAGATAATCAAAAAAGATTTTATGAGAGGGGCATCAATAATTACAAATAAAAGAGGAAAACGTCTTGAGCCAGATAAGGAAAGAGGAGTGAGGGTATCAAGGCTTGGTATCTCTGAATCCGCACTAAAAGAGCTTTCTAAGAGACTTTCAGTTCATGGAATTAATAATGAGACTGTAAGGGAAGCTCTTATACTTGCTTCAAAGGTCTCTTCATGTGAATATGTAATAGCTGAATTATGTGTGTCTGACGACCCTGATTATACAACTGGATATATAGCATCCAAAAAGTTTGGATATGTAAGGATTCCAAATATAAAGAATAAAGGGAGCAAAAGAGGAGGAAGGGCATTTTTTGTAAAAGAATATGCGGATATTGAATTTATATTAGAATATCTTGAGAAAAAACCAATAATGATAGGAGATGTTTCTTTATGCAGGGGTATAACTTCATTAGATGAAATCCTCAATAGTCATATTTAATCCAACAGCAAAAAGGGCATCCAAGAGAGCATTATCAAAAGCATCAGAGTTACTGAGATCAAAAGGCTACAGAGTAAAGATACTTTATTCAAAAAATAAAGGTCACGCAGAGGTCCTTGCAAGAGAGGCTATAAAAGAAAGACCTTCTCTTGTGATTGCAGCAGGTGGTGATGGCACTTTCAACGAAGTTGTGAATGGTATTGTCGGGTCGGATATTCCAATGGCAATCTTACCAATGGGAACCACAAACGTACTTGCAAAGGAAATCGGGGTGCCAGAAAATGCTGAACATGCAATAGAATTTGCTTTGAACAGAATCCCAAGGACTATATCACTTGGTAAAATATCTATTACTCATCCCTCTTCACTCATTACTCGCTACTTCATTTTGATGGCAGGAATCGGCTTTGATGGTGAGGCAGTATTCAGAATAAAAGATCTTATTAAAAGATTCTCAGGTAAAGGTGCATATATCTTTAGTGGATTTGAAACGCTATCAAGTTATAAACCAGATGAAATGATTATTGATATTGATGGAAAAACATATTCTGGATATTCTGTGATTGTAAGTAATGTAGCAAAGTATGGTGGTAATTTTAAGATCACACCTGATGCAAGACTAACTGACCCATCCTTTTATGTCTGCCTCTTTAAAGGGAAAAGACGCATTGACATCCTTAAATATGTCATTGGCATAATAACAGGAACGCATCTTAAATTTTCTGATGTGGAGTATATAAAAGCAAATCATGTAAGAGTCAATAATGATGCCCACATCCAGATAGATGGTGATTATTTTGGTAAAGGAACTGCAGTTATTGAGATAGTCCCTGATGCTCTCAGATTGATATTCTAACCCACTTAATTCATAAATTTATAAGTAATTGGCAGATGCAGTATTTTCCTCATTTATTCAGGTTGTCTAAAAGGGTTTTCTCTGACTACACGACTTAGTTTCAAAGGCTTACCTTCCATCACAAAAATTGCTAATCCCCTATCTTCTATCTTCTTCCCACCGATTGTCCATTTACCACTCCATGTAAGATTCAGATAAACAGTTGAATCCTCTATCTCAACCTTTTTGGGGATAAAGGTTAGCTCTGCATCATCAAAATCCTTCATAATACTAATCATCTCTTTATATCCATCTTTTGTAGAGTTTCTCTGAATAGTTACACGGTCATTTTTGATATAGGCTTCTTTTATAACCTCAGCGAGTTTAAATGCCTCCTGTGCTATCTTGGATTCTTCAGAAACTGGTTTTATCTCCTTCTTTCCGCAGGAGCAAAGTAGTATCATTATGATTATTCCGCACAACGCAGTTCGCATGATAATCTACTAACTTTAAATATCAATATTCCTTGCCTCAAGGGCATGTGTAGTAATAAACTCTCTTCTTGGCTCTACCTGGTCACCCATGAGAACTGTGAATATCTCATCAGCCTGGACAGAGTCCCGGATATTAACCTGAAGGAGAGTCCTTTTCTCGGGATCCATTGTCGTCTCCCATAGTTGTTGAGGATTCATTTCTCCAAGCCCTTTATACCTTTGTATTGTAAGACCCTTCTTTGCTGTTGTAAAAACAAGTTCAAGTAGAGATGATGTATTTAATAACTCTTTTGTGCCTTCTTTTGTCTGTATCTTATATGGTGGTTCACCAATGTCTCGGATAATAGAGTAAAGGTTCTCTAATTCCCTGTATTCAGGTGATGTAATGAAGTTTGTATCAAGGTTAAGTTTATAGTTCTGCCTTCTAATCTCAACTCCATATGTCTGGTGCTCTTCATCGAGCTGAATCTCTCCGATATACACTCCTTTTACCTTCTCTTTTATAAGTTCGAGTATCTCTTCTAACTTATTCAGGTCCTTAAGGGTGTTCTTATTTACCCCGATAGAGAGTAAGTACATCAAAAGTTCTGGATCTCTCCTCCTTCTTTCAAACCACTCTAATATCCGCTGAAACTTGTAAAGTCTCTTTAGATATGGAATGAGTGCCTTTCCCTTGACAGATTGTCCTTTTATTATTATCTCAAGGTCATCTGATGCAAGTTCAAATAGCATATTCTGCATCTCTGTCTCATTCTGTATATATTTTTCTGTCTTTCCTCTCTTGACCTTAAAGAGAGGTGGTTGTGCAATATATAGATAACCGCGTTCTATTATCTGTGGCATCTGTCTGTAAAAGAAAGTCAGAAGCAATGTTCTTATATGTGCACCATCAACATCAGCGTCTGTCATGAGTATAATCTTATGATATCTGATCTTTGATATATCAAAATCCTCTGGACCTATACCAGTTCCCAGGGCTGTTATTAAAACCCTGATCTCCTCTGAAGTAAGCATCTTGTCAAATCTCGCCTTTTCAACATTCAGAATCTTTCCCCTTAAGGGAAGTATCGCCTGTGTGCGTCTATCTCTCCCTTGTTTTGCAGAACCACCAGCAGAGTCACCTTCTACAATAAATAATTCACTCAATGCAGGGTCTTTTTCAGAACAGTCTGCGAGTTTTCCAGGCAGTCCAGTATCTTCAAGTGCTCCCTTTCTTCTTGTCAGTTCCTTTGCCTTCCTCGCAGCCTCTCTTGCACGCGCAGCCTGAATAGCCTTCTCAACAATCTTTCTCGCTACAGAGGGGTTTTCTTCAAAATATGTTCCAAGACCTTCATTTACTATCGACTCTACTATTCCTTTCACCTCACTATTACCAAGCTTCATCTTTGTCTGTCCTTCAAACTGGGGTGACATTAGTTTGACATTCACAACTGCAGTAAGTCCTTCCCTTATATCTTCACCAGTAAGGGATTCTTTACCATTTTTTAGAAGTCCTGATGAAATTGCATAGCTGTTTACAGTTCTTGTAAGTGCTGATTTTAAGCCGATGAGATGAGTACCACCCTCCTTTGTATTTATATTGTTAGCATAGGTAAAGATCGTCTCAGAATAACCATCGTTATACTGGAGAGCTATCTCAACTATGATATCCTCTTTTTCACCTGATATATATATAGGTTTATGATGTAGGGTCGTCTTGTTTTTATTCAGGTGTTCAACAAAAGATACTATCCCTCCACTATAGTGGAAGACCTGCTTCTTTTCGGTCCTCTCATCAGTAAGGGTTATTTTCAGTCCCCTGTTTAGAAAGGCGAGTTCTCTTAACCTCTGAGCCAGTATATCATAACTGAAGTCAAGTACCTCAAAGATTTCTGGATCAGGCTTAAAAGTAATCTTAGTGCCCCTCCCTCTTGTCTTGCCTACCACACTCAGTGGTCCAGTTGGGACACCCCTTTCATAATGTTGTTGATAGACATTACCGTTTTGTTTGATCTCTACATCAAGCCATTCTGAAAGCGCATTAACAACAGAAACTCCCACTCCGTGCAATCCCCCTGATATCCTGTATGCTTTAGATTCAAACTTTCCGCCTGCATGTAGCTCTGTAAGGGCTATCTCTGTTGCTGTTCTCCCTTCAGGATCTCCCGGGTGAGGTTCTGTGGGAATTCCCCTTCCATCATCAATAACCGTACAGCTTCCATCATGGTGGATAATAACTTCTATATTCTTACAATAACCTGCCAGTGATTCATCTACACTATTGTCAACGACTTCATAAACAAGGTGGTGAAGACCTTCGGTTCCTGTTGAACCTATAAACATCGCTGGTCTTTTCCTGACAGCCTCAAGCCCTTTTAGTATCTTTATATCTTCAGCAGTATAGGATTCTTTCTCGTTCTGTATCTCTTCCATATTTTAAAAATTATATCCTCATCGGCATTATTACACATTTGTAATCTCCATCTCCTTCATTCGGGAGACCCTCTTCTCTAAGGAGAGCAGGACTCAATGGGTCCTGTATCTCAAACATAACATTTTCTGACTCTATAGCACTGAGTGAATCAATGAGATATCTTGCATTGAATCCAATAGTAAACTTCTCTCCTTTGTATTCTATTGCAACCTCTTCTTTTGCCTCTCCTATATCAGGATTTGTTGACGAAATAATGAGTAGATTGTCTCCGAAATCAATTCTTACAGCATTTGCCCTCTCTCTTGACATAACAGATACTCTACGCAAAGCCTTTGTGAAGGCTTCTCTATTTAATTTTATCTTTTTCTCATTTGACAGTGGGATTACCTGCTCATAGTTTGGATATGTCCCCTCTATCAGTCTCGTCAGGAATTGAACCCCTGATATACTGAAGAGAAGATGATTTTTGCCTATAGAGACCTTGACCTCTCCTCCTGAGGCAGATTCTTTGCTTAAGAATCTCCTTAACTCTGAAACCGCCTTTCTCGGAACAATCATCTTTTTATCTCCAGTTGAGGCAGATAAAGCAGGGGATAATTCCCCTCTCAACGGCTTCATTATTAGTGCAAGTCTATGCCCATCTGTTCCAACAACAGTAAGAGATCGTCCACCAGAGGCGGATGAAGCCTGTGTATGAAAAAGGAGTCCATTAAGGGTATATCTGGTATCACTTTCCCCTGCAGAGTAAATCGTCTTTTCTATCATTTCTGATAATAATGATGAGTCCATTTTAAACTCTTCAATTTTTTCTCCCCCCCCTAAGACAGAAAACTCTGGCCATGCTGGAAATTCATTTGAAGGAAGACAGGCAAGCCTGAACTCACTTGTTCCTACACTGATTTTTATCCATTGTTCATCAACTGTCTCAAATGATAAGTCTCCTTCAATCTCTTTAACTATCTCAAATAACTTTCTTGCTGGAATACAAATCTTTCCTTCTTCTTCAATCTTTATTTCAATAGGTTCCTTTATAGCTGTCTCAAGGTCTGTCGCTATTATGTATGCTTCACCTGAGGTATCAGCAGATAAAAGAAAGTGGCTAAGGATGGGCATTGTATTTTTCTTTTCTACAATGTTCTGTATATTAGATAACTTTTCCTGCATTTCTTCTTTTGAGACGCTAAATTTCATCTTTTCCTCCTCTTATGACTTTGCCTTCTTCATAAGGTTTTCTATTACCCTATTGAATGCCTCATCTTTTAACCTTCTTTCTTCAACCTGCTTACAGGCATAAATAACAGTTGCGTGGTCTTTACCACCAAATGCCTTACCTATGTCACTGAGTGAGAGTTCTGTAAGTTGTTTTGTAATATACATTGCTATCTGTCTTGGAAGGGCAATCTCTTTCGTCCGCTTTTTTGCTTTTATATCTGCTGGTTTTATACCAAAATATTCGCATACAATCTTCTGGATATATTCTCCTGTTATAGGTCTCTCATCCTCTTCAATTAGATCCTTTAGTATAGTTTTTGCCATCTCGCTATCAATAGGTCTGCCTGTAAGCGATGATTGTGCTCCGAGACGAATGAGACATCCTTCAAGTTCTCTTATGTTTGATTTTATTTTGGATGCAAGATAATAAGCAACCTCATCAGGCAACTTAATCCTTTCTCTCTCAGCTTTTTTAAGTAGTATCGCTATCTTTGTCTCAATCTCTGGTGGTTGAATATCTGCAATAAGTCCCATACTGAATCTTGACCTTAATCTATCCGTAACAGCAGTTATCTCCTTAGGTGGTCTATCACTTGAGACAACTATTTGTCTTTGCTTTTCATAAAGTGCATTAAATGTATGAAAGAACTCCTCTTGCGTTGCTGTCTTATTTGCTATAAACTGGATATCATCAAGTAGAAGAACATCAAGATTTCGGTATTTCTCTTTAAATTCTCCCATCTTATCGTGCCTAAGAGCTGATACAACCTCATTAGTGAATTGTTCTGATGATACATATAAAACAGAAAGATTTGGATTGTTATCAATAACTGCATTCCCTACAGCACTTATTAAATGTGTCTTTCCAAGACCTACACCTCCATAAATAAACAATGGATTGTAAGCTTTTCCAATCCTCTCTGAGACAGACTTTGCTGCAGCCTGTGCAAACTGATTACTTGGACCAACAACAAAGTTTTCAAAAGTATATTTAGGATTAAGATAAATTCCTTTACTCGCAAGTTTTTGTTTTCTATTTTCCAACTTCATATCTATCTTTTTATAAACTGGGTCTGCCTTTTCTTCAATCTTATAATTCACACTAATAGGCATGCCAAGGATATCTCCTATTATTTCAGACAATATTTCCGGATAATTATCTTCAATCCAGTCTCTAAAAAATCTATTAGGTATGCTTATTGTTACCTGCTGCCCTCTGATTTGAATAAGCTTAATAGGTCTAAACCATAGCTCTGTTGTGCTATTTCCGACCTTTTCTTCTATTTTTAAGAGGCTATTTTCCCATATTTCTTCTAAATTCATATTATTAACAATTTACTAACAAATTGTTGATAACTTAATAATTGGAAGGCATTTAATTATACCTGATGTTAATATTAAAGACAAGAAGTTGTTATTTATCCCATTTGTATTTTGTTAAAAAATTTATAATTTAATTATGTCAAAAAATAAAAACATTTTTACACATCTTCCAAACATGTTCAAACCCTATTATATCAATGATGAAAATTGTTTTCTAACATTTAAGAACTATCTAATACTATTACTAAACAACATAAAAAAATTAATAAAAGTAGTGTTATTATTTATTTATAAAACTTTTTCCTTAACGTTTTTTTCAAGATATGCCTTAATAAATATATCTATATCTCCATCAAGGACTGAATCTACATTCCCTGTTTCTATACCGGTTCTGTGATCTTTGACAATCCTGTATGGATGAAGCACATATGACCTTATCTGACTGCCCCATGCAATATCTTTCTTATCGCCCACAATATTTTCCATCTTCTTCTCCTGCTCCCTCTGCTTTAGATTATACAAACGGGCCCTTAGTATCTTCATCGCGATAGCCCTGTTTTTGTGTTGGGATCGCTCATTCTGACAGCTAACAACAATACCTGTGGGAATATGAGTAATCCTTACTGCAGAAGAGGTCTTGTTCACATGTTGACCTCCAGCACCTGAGGACCTGAATGTCTCGATCTTTAAATCATCTTCTTTTATATCTATCTCTATATCTTCTTCGATCTCAGGATATACAAGGACAGCAACAAAAGAAGTATGCCTTCTTTTACCTGCATCAAATGGAGATATCCTCACAAGCCTGTGGACTCCAGCCTCAGACTTCATATAACCATATGCAAATGGACCTGTAATAGTTATAGTTGCACTCTTTATACCTGCTTCTTCTCCAGGTTGTATCTCTATTAATTGGGTGCTGAATTTGTGTCTTTCTGCCCATCTAAGATACATTCTCATTAGCATCTCTGCCCAATCCTGACTTTCAGTTCCACCTGCTCCTGGATGAATTGTAAGAATAGCATTATTTTTATCAAGTTCTTCAGAGAGGAGATTTTGGATCTCAAATGTTTCTACATCAACTTTTAAATCTTTTATCTCATTTTGAATATCCTGAAGAAAAAGATAACCACTTTCTTCTTCAAGAATTCCTACTGATTCTTCAAGATAAGTTAATCTATTATTTAGTGATTCATACTGGAAAATCCTGTCTTCGATAAATGATTTCTTTTTTCGAAGTTCTCTTATTCTTTCAGGAGATTTCCAGACTTCTTCTGTAGAGAGTTCTTTTTCAATCCTTTCAATTTCTTGCTTTAATTTAGGTATATCAAAGATAACCTCTTATACATTCAATATTATCTCTGAGTAAAGATATTTCCTTCTTTAATTCCTCTTGTATAAGCATGTTTCCTCCTTAATATAACCTTTTTACTTTTCCAAATGTATCTCCAAATGTATCTGCCAGGAAAATAATCGAAAAGACAATACATATATACGAAAAAAGGTCTCCATATTTAGTATAAAAAGTATTTGTCCTATCTGTCTTTAAATCAATAGTTAAAAAAGTCTTTTTAAATAAGCTTGTTTTTGATATTATTCTACCATTACTATCAATAAAACCAGAAATACCTGTATTTGCAGCCCTTATTAAAGGCTTTCTGTTTTCAACTGAACGGAAGACTGCCATTGAAAAATGCTGATAAGGACCAGAAGTTCTTCCAAACCATGCATCATTGGTAATATTTACTATAAAATCACCGCCTTTTATATAAAATTTTCTTACTAAGCCAGGGAATATAATTTCATAACATATTAGTGTGGCAAATTCTCCTTGAGTTATTTTAGCCTTCAAATACTGAGTGCCATGAATATAATCTCCGATACCGATGACAAGCTTTTCTACAAAGAATAGGATGTTGCTAAGAGGAACATATTCTCCAAATGGAACTAAATGTATTTTATCATAAGTATATGTAACAACACCACCTCTATCAACGAGTAGAGCACTATTTGATAGATAATATTTATCTTTATCTTTCTCTTTTATAAGGATACTACCAAACAAGAGAGGAATATTTATCTGTTTTTGAAAATCAATGAGCTGTCTTGTGTATTCCATGTCATTACCGAAATAAAAAGGTAAAGCTGTCTCTGGCCACACAATAATCGAAGGTGAGGAATAAGAAGCCTGGAGAGAGAGGTCCTTATATGTTTCAAAGACATTCTGTTGGTAGGAAGGCTCCCATTTTTTATCTTGCTCAATATTGCCCTGAATTATGCTTGCCCTGAGAGGTAAACCATCCCTTTCTTCTATGAGTCTCATATGACCATAAATCAATGAAGCTATGATTAGTAAAAAAAGTATCACTAAACTGACTAGTGATTTTGAGATTGGTAAAAGAGGCATGTCTTTGAGACGCCTTCTCAAAATGATAACCTCTGTAATTGCATTGTTAAATGCAACGATGAGGAATGAAACTCCATAGATCCCGGTTATGTCTGAAATCTGGATAATATAAAGAAATTTATATTGAGAGTATCCAATGCTTGACCATGGAAAGCCAGTGAAAAGATAAGAGCGTAAAAATTCGAGGGATACCCATAAAAAAGGTGCAAGAAAAGGAATCTGGAAATGTGATGCCCTATTTTGTAAAGAAAATAACATCGCAAATAATCCTGTGTAAAGGCTGAGATAGAGACAGAGTAAGAAGACTATAACAATGCTCAAAAGTAAAGGAATATTACCATAATGATTTAACGAATGATAGATCCAGTACTCTGTCCCGAAGAAGAAAGGTATACCGAAAAAAATGCCTGATAAAAAAGCCTCTTTTGGCCTTTTGTCATAAATAGATAGAAGAAAAGGAACAAGCGCTATCCATGAAATAAAAAAGAGGTCAATAGGCGGAAAAGAAAGTATAAGAAAAAGACCTGATAGGATAGCAGGGCTATAAAGTTTTAATAAAGTTTTAAGGTTTTTTGTCTCCATAGAGTCTATTTTTGTTTATTTTACATAGTTTTATGAGATAAAAACGTCAGGTGCATATTATATATAACACAACAAACTGAGTAAACTAACTATAACAGAAGGGAAAAGACTTTGTATGCTTGACACTAACAGGGGCAAAATAGTAAAGTTTTAAAAATATAAAGAAAAAATGGGCAGTTAGCTCAGTCGGTAGAGCAGAGGCCTGAAAAGCCTCGTGTCCGCAGTTCGATTCTGCGACTGCCCACCATTTTCCACCCTGTATATCCAACATATATTAAAAATCTGATATTAAAACAGGGCTTACCATTAAAGTTTGGCTTATTAATTCCGATGATAATATATAGGTATAGATTTAACAAAAGGTTTTTAAAATGGGTGAGCCAATTAGGGTTTTGATAGTTGAAGATTCAGAATATGATGCATTTCTGCTACTGCGTGAGCTAAAAAAGGGGGGATTTGAACCAATCTCAGAAAGAGTTGAAACAGCAGATGCCATGATAAACGCCCTTCAGCTTAAAGACTGGGATATAGTGATTTCAGACTATGTGATGCCACAATTTAGTGGTTTAGATGCATTAAAAATCTTAAAGAAAAATGGGAGAGATACCCCTTGTATAATCGTCTCTGGAAAGATAGGAGAAGATGTTGCTGTAGATGCAATGAAGGCTGGTGCCGATGACTATATATTAAAAGATAATCTTGCACGCCTCGTCCCCTCTATTAAAAAGGAATTGAAAGAGGCAGAGATTAAGCATGAACGCAAAAAAATGGAAGAATCTTTAAAAAAGAGTCAGAGTGAGCTCTATAAAAAGAATAAAGAACTGAATATTATTCTAAAAAAAGTTGAGAATGCAAGAAAAGAATGGGAATCTACAATGAACTGCCTTGATGACATGATCATGCTGGTAGATAGTGAAGATAGAGTTAAAAGGTGTAATAAGGCAGTAATGAGATTTACAGGCTATTCAGAAGAAGAGATTATTGGAAAGAGATGGAAAGAACTAATAATGTCAGATATTGAGAAAGATGTAAATTATGACGAAGAAAGATATTCTTTTTTTCACAGACCATCAAAAAGATATTTTATTCTCAGTTCATATCCATTAAATGATAATGGAGAAGATAAGGGTAAAGTCATATCATTGAAAGATTTTACTGAATTAAAGATGGCTACTGATGCACTCGAGGTAACAAATATATCTATTGATAGGGAAAGAAAAGAATTCCAGCATGCACTTGATGAGATGTTTTCTCTTATTCAACAGGTAATAACAGATAAAGATGTATGTGTAAGGTTTAAAAACCCTAATTTGAAAAGATGTTATGAGGTATTGAATTGCACCAAAGAAACATGTCCTTGTTATGGAAAGGAGGCTATGAGATGCTGGCAGATAGTCGGGACATCAAGCGATAGTGAGGATAAATGCATTTTTATAGATGGAAAAGATACAGTAGAGTGCATTGAATGCACTGTTTTTAAATTTGCAACCCCGGATCCTATTTACCAGATTGGTGAGCATTTCAATAATATGATGCATATACTTGAGTTGAAGAATAGAGAATTAGAGAGAGCTTATAAAGAACTAAAATCAGCCCAATCTCAAATACTCCAGCAGGAGAAGATGGCTTCAATAGGTCAGCTTGCAGCAGGCATAGCACATGAGATTAATAATCCTGTTGGTTTTATTATGAGCAATCTCAATTCCCTGCAAAGATATGTTGATAGATTTATTGATTTTATAAAAATGCAGGAAGAAGCAATGAATGAAATATCTCCACCTCAGATAAAAAACGATATGATTAATAGATTAAAAGAATACAAAAAGTCTCAGAAGATAGATTATATGATGGATGATGTTCAGGATTTGATAAAAGAGTCCATTGAAGGTGCGGAGCGTGTAAAAAGAATAGTGCAGGATTTAAAGAGTTTTTCACGTGTTGATGAGGCTGAATTTAAGATGGCAGATATAAATTCAGGTATAGAAAGCACTATTAACATAGTATGGAATGAGCTGAAATACAAGGTGGTATTAAATAAAGAATATGGGGATATTCCCTTAACAAGGTGCAATCCTGGCCAGCTTAATCAGGTCTTTATGAACATTCTTGTAAATTCAGCCCAGGCAATAGAGAAGAAAGGAGAGATAAATATAAAAACATGGCATGATGATAAAGACATTTATATATCTTTCTCAGATACAGGATGTGGGATCCCTGCGGAGAATATTAACAGGATATTTGAACCCTTTTTTACAACAAAAGAGGTTGGTAAAGGAACAGGACTCGGTTTGAGCATAGCATATGACATTGTTAAGAAACACAAAGGAGAAATTACAGTCCAGAGTGAGGTCGGGAAAGGAACGACATTTATAATAAAGATACCAATTGTAGAAGAGAAATGATGACGAATGAAAAATTAAGAATTCTGTGTGTTGATGATGAGAAGAATATCTTGAAGGCTTTCAAGAGACTATTTATTAATGATGACTATGAAATCTTTACTGCAACTGACCCAGATGAAGGAATTGAGATTTTGAAAAAGATAAACCCTATACAGATAGTAATCTCTGATTTTAGAATGCCCAGTAAGAATGGAATTGAATTCCTGAAAGAAGTTTATGAGCAATGGCCAGATACGGTGAGGATAATGCTATCAGGTTATGCAGATACAGAAGCTGTAATAAATGCGATAAATGAAGGACAGATATACAAATTTATACCCAAGCCATGGAATGACAGTGAATTAAAAGTGGCTATATCAAACGCATTTGAGAGGTATTTTTTATATAAAAAGAACATAGAATTGACAAAGGAATTAAAGAAAAAGAATGAAGAATTAGAGAGTATTAATAACAATCTGGAAAAGATGATCTTAGAAAGTACAGCTGAACTTATTTTTCAAAATAAAGTGCTATCTACTTCTCAGAACATCTTGTATCTATTACCAATTGCAATAATAGGCATAGATGCAGATGGAATGATAGTTCAATGTAATAAAAGGGCTTTAGAGCTGTTTAATATAGAGGGTGGAAATATAATAGGAGGAAATAGGAAAGAGATATTCAATAAAGAAATAAATGATTTTATAGAAGTAGTTGTTAAGAGAGGGAGATTGTCTCAGAGAATTAATCTCGGACATCTACAGACAATCGCAAAAGGTGTATTTATGAAGTATCCAGATGGTCAGGAGGGAATAATCTTAGCCCTTGATGTCGATGAAACATGAGATTAAAAAATTGTAAAGATGCAAAGAATGGATAAAGCAGTACAGGATAGGGTAATTCGTATACTTTTTGTGGATGATGAAGAGAATATATTACGCTCTTTAAAACGTCTAACAATAGATGAGGATTTTGAGGTTTTAACAGCTAATTCAGGAGAAGAAGCTTTAAAAATATTAAAAGAGAACAGAGACATAGGGATTATAGTTTCAGATCAGAAAATGCCAGGAATGAGCGGAGTAGAATTTCTTGAGAGGTCAAGGGAATTAATACCGGATGCTATCAGAATTGTGCTTACTGGTTATGCAGATGTTACAGCTGCAATAGATGCTATTAACAGAGGAGGGGCATACAGGTATATATCAAAGCCATGGAAGGATGAAGAACTTCTACAGGTTCTGAGAGATACAGCACAGAGATATCTTCTTAAGGAAGAGAATAAAAGACTTACCCAAATAATAAACAGACAGAATGAAGAACTTAGAAATTGGAATTCTCAACTTGAGATAATGGTACAGGAACAGACTATAGATATACAGAACCAGAACAAAAAACTACAGGAACTAAATGAAAAGCTCAATAGAAATTTTAAAAGCTTCATAGAGGCATTTTCAAACTTGATAGAGATGCGAGACAAAACAGTATCAGGTCATTCAAAAAATGTTGCGATTATTTCAAGATATACCGCTATGTCCATGTCCTTGTCTGAGCAAGATATCAATAATATATTCATAGCAGCACTATTGCATGATATAGGAAAGATAGGAATACCTGATTCAATACTTATTAAGCCTGTGGATTCACTTGTTGGTTATGAGAAAAAAGAATATGAATTACATCCTGTAAGAGGACAAGTGACCGTAGATTCAATAGAAGGTTTCAGGGAAATAGGTTTGTATATAAGACACCACCATGAAAATTTTGATGGTTCAGGCTTTCCAGATGGGCTAAAAGGGGAAGACATCCCTTTAGGAAGCAGGATTATAGCTATTGCTGATGCTATAGACAGGAATACCAGTATCTTTTCATCTGCAAGTAAGGATTATGAGAAGATTTTAAGAGAGTTAGAGCTGTATCTTAATAAGAAATTTGACCGCACTGTGTTTAAAATCATGAGAGACACGGTACTTGAGAAATTGGCGACTTCAGTTATAGAGGATTATTCTGAGGAGATAGAAGTCCATCCTGATCAACTTGTAGCAGGGATGGTAATATTAAGAGAGGTCAGAAGTGGAACTGGTTTACTTCTTCTTGCACGGGGAGTAGTTCTTGATGATAAATCTATTGCAGGTTTGAGGAGATATCATCAGATAGATCCTTTAAAACAGGGTATATTTGTGAAAAGAAGTTATATGGTAACAAAAAATGAATAGATATAGTGATATGGGGAGAGATCTAACAGAAGTCAATCTCAAGAAAAAAACAAGGATAATTCCTATTGAGAATGCTGAAGAAGGCATGGTTATCGCTTGTGATGTCTTAAATACTTCAGGTAAATGTCTAATCACAGCAGGTACAGTTCTGACAGCATTCATTATTAAAAGCCTCATCAATCAGGGAATTTTACATATATCAATCCAATCTGATAAGAATGAATCAGAATCATTTTCTGAGGAGGAGATCCTGGTAGCAGAGGAAGAAAGTGTAAAAAGATTGAAGGAACGTTTTAAGGAAGAACCTACTGATCCAATGATGAAAATAATATACGATATAGCATTGAAGATTGAAATGCTTGAGTATCTAGAATGCAAGAAAGATTAGTAGATAAACTCTTTTCTAAATTAACAGATATACCAACACTCCCTTCTATTGTTCTTCAAATAAATAAGATAATAAAAAATGATAATATTTCTACATATGATATTGGCTCTATTATAGAAAGAGATCCTTCACTCACATCAAAGGTATTAAAATTTGCCAACTCAAGTTATTATGGTCTTTCTTACAGTGTGAATACTGTGACAAGGGCTATAACAGTCCTTGGGATTAACACAATAAGAAATATAGCATTAACTGCTTCTGTATTTGAAATTTTTAACAGCAAAAAAAGTCTTCCATTTGATATTGCAGGTCTCTGGTACCATAGTCTTGGTTGTGCAATGGCTTCAAAAGCCTTTATATCAAAGGCTGCTCACTTGTTAGAGGAAGAGGCTTTTATATGTGGAATATTGCATGACATAGGAAAGGTTATAATCGCTCAGAATATGCCTGATTTAATGAATAGAGTTTTAGATGAGATAAAAAAAGGAAAGAGTCAGAGCGATGCAGAAAAAGATATTATAGGATATACCCATTCTGAAGTGGGTGCACTTCTCTCTGAAAAATGGCATTTACCAGAAGAATTATGTGAGACGATTAGATTTCATCATTGCCCTCAATATCTTGATGAGAGTAAATCATTGAAAGGTCACCCTTTCCTTCTTTATGCAGTTTATGCTGGTAATCAGATCTCAAAGGCACTGGCACTCGGGAAGAGTACAGATTTAATAGTTAGTGAGATAGACCCGATAACGTGGTCAACACTTTATATTTCTGAGAGCGAATTGAGAGAGATACTTTTTTCTATAAAGATGGATTTTGATTTGATGTTAGAATCATGGAAATTGGTCTAAGTATTAGAGTTACTCTAATTTAGGGGCAAAACTATACAAACTATACAATCAGGGATTGCTGTCAATATTCAAATCTTGTAAGTGCCTGATTTTATTGGTAGGCGATGCAGGGATTGAACCTGCGACCTCTTCCGTGTGAAGGAAGCGCTCTCCCACTGAGCTAATCGCCCTAAGTCTTTATAAAATAACATTTTCATTTTCATATTTGTCAATCATTTGAAAAAATAAACCCACTTAATTCATAAACTTATGAGTAATTGACAGATGCAGTATTCTCGCTCATTCTCGGCTCGATTAAAATCGAACCTCCGAGGTAAATTCTTTCGAAGAAAGAATTTAAATCCGCTCAAATACTGCATGTGTCAATATTTAATAAATGGGTTAGAAGAATTGAAGGTATTCAACCCTTTATAACTTTACTATAAAGTTGCCTTAGAAGATTTTTACAAAGGCAGATATGCCTGTGGGTTTAGATCGAGACCTGCAAAATTTCCTGTCTTAAAATGGTAGAATCCAGCAGAAGCAATCATTGCAGCATTGTCTGTGCAAAGAGCTGGAGGAGGTATAAAGATTTCTCCTTTTATTTCTTTAACCATCTTTTTCATTCTTTCTCTCAGCTCATTATTTGCAGCCACTCCACCCGTAAGGATAACCCTTTTAATATCTTCTTTTTTTATTGCCCATTCAGTCTTTCTTACAAGGACATCAATGACAGAGGCTTGAAAAGAGGCAGCAATGTCATTTAGTAATGCTTGGTGGGTAATGCGTGATACATTTTCACTAATAACGCTTAACTCGTTACTCTTTACGTAGTTAAGTACCGCTGTCTTTATACCGCTGAAGCTGAAATCAAGGGATTCAGGTAGATATGCCCTTGGAAAATCTATTGAAAAGGGATTCCCATCTTTTGCAAGTTTCTCGATAACAGGACCCCCTGGATATCCAAGTCCAAGTAATTTTGCAACCTTGTCATATGCCTCACCTGCTGCATCATCCCTCGTCCTCCCAAGCTCTGCGTATCTTCCAAAATCATCTACCCTATAAAGACATGTATGCCCTCCTGAAACAATCAGTGCAAGAAATGGAAAAGATGGTCTTGGTTCTACAAGGAAAGAAGAAAATATATGACCTTCAAGATGGTTTACTGCAATTAGAGGGATTCCTTTTGAATAACACAACGCCTTTGCAAATGAACAACCTACAAGGAGTGAGCCTATCAGACCAGGACCATGGCATACTGCCACTGCTGAAATATCATCAAGCTCAATACTTGCTGACTTTAATGACTCATCAATGACAGGCCATATCATTTCTACATGCTGTCTTGATGCAAGTTCAGGGACAATACCACCATATTTTTTGTGTATATATGTTTGATTGGAGACGATGTTTGAAAGGATTTTTATTCCATCCTCTACAACTGCTGCTGCTGTGTCATCACAGGAGGTATCAATCCCTAGGATTATATTCATGGATCTGTACATCTCCTGGCAGTGAAGGCTTAAAAAGAGTATCCTCTAAACCTGTGTTTACTTGCACATCTTTTAACACTATCTCTATCATGTTTGAGTGTATATCTGTAATTAAAAAGGAACCTATCGGGAAACCACTGACAGAGGGTTTGACCTCAATTGAGAGGATCCCTCCAATAGAATTTTTGGGCTTCAGAAGGAGATGGTTATTTTTTTTAGATACTATAAACTCTTCTTGAATATTTCCGAACCCACTCAATAGTGCTATTGGTGCCTGACCATAGGTATCTCTGTCAAACTTACCTCTGAATGCCTGCTTTTCTTTTTTCTGATAGATAAGAATAACATCATTATCAATAAAGACCTCCTGGGAAACTTTTCCTTTATAAACCCATTTTAATTTTAGAGGCATCTTTATAAAAAAATTGCCACTATAGATGTCGGTTCTCCTGAGGTCTTTTAAATAACTTTTCTGGATAAACTTCCCTTTTATATCGGTGATATTCTCATAAGCCTTCTGGATTTTCTGTATCTCTTCATCATGAACTGTCTCATCTGTCTTATCCCCATCTTCAGCTAATGATAAATTTGTAGAGATAACAAAGATCAGACAGATAAATGCTAAAGAAATTAACTTTTTCATATCTTGAAAATCTTAAAATAGTATATCAGAAATAATGTCATAAAATTTATGAATTAATCCCCAATAAAAGCATACCCTTGGGTGGATTTAAGAAAAGAATTATTATGAGATACTGAAACAGGTTCATATAACAGTTCAGATTCCATCAAGGTAAAAGTGATGCTTCCCGGGGTCAATTTTTCTCTTGACAAGTCCATCTTTTTTACTGTATTTTTTTATTCTTAGTAAGAATTAAATTTGAAGGGGGGTAGAGAATTGTATGCGTTAGGTGTTCATCTCTTAATAGAATTAAGGGATTGTAATCCTGATATTCTTAAGAGTCTTGAGAAGGTAAAGGAAATCCTTATTTCTGCAGCAAAGGAAGCTAAGGCAACAATAATTGATACTTCCTTCCATGAATTTAATCCTTTTGGGATAAGTGGCGTAGTAGTTATAGCAGAATCCCATCTTTCAGTCCATACATGGCCTGAATATAGTTATGCAGCGGTTGATATATTTACATGTGGTGATGTCATACAGCCAGAATTAGCTGTTTCATATCTTGTGAAAAAATTTGAATGTAAAAATCCTTCTATTGTTGAGATGAAGAGAGGAATACTCTCACACAGAAACGAGAAACTACCACATAAAGTTTCATCTACTATAGAAGGTCCCCTGGGGTCTGCTATAAACAGGAAATTATATCAGACTACTACAAGTTAGGATTAATATCTAATCTTCTCTGTTTGCAAGAACTGCGATGCCCGGAAGCTCTTTTCCTTCAAGGAGCTGAAGTGCTGCACCACCTCCTGTAGATATAAATGATATTGAATCAGAGACTCCTGCCCTATGCACAGCAAGGTCTGTATCACCGCCACCAACAATTGTAAGTGCATATGCATCTGAAATAGCATGTGCGATAGCAAAGGTCCCTCGTGAAAATGCATCTATCTCAAATACACCCATTGGTCCATTCCATAAGATAGTCTTTGCATCCTGAATTGCCTCTGAAAATAGTTTTACAGTAGCAGGACCTATATCAAGTGCTGACCACCCTTTTGGTATCTCAAGGGTTGGGATTATCTTTGTTTCTGTGCCTACTTTAACAGATTGGGCAATCACACAATCTACAGGGAGATAGAACTTTATCCCCATTCCTTTTAATTTCCTCCTTATCCTCTGTGCGGTATCAAGCATATCTTCTTCAACGAGTGAATTGCCCACCTCATAGCCCATAGCCTTGATAAAAGTATATGCCATACCACCGCCGATTAATACCTTATCAACCTTTCCAACTAAATTTTCAAGAACATTGATCTTTCCAGAGACCTTAGCGCCTCCAAGGATCGCTACAAATGGTCTCACAGGATTTTCTATTGCTCCTCTGAGGTATTCTACTTCTTTCTTTAATAGAAAACCTGCTGCTGCAGGGAGAAATTTTGGAACTCCAACAATAGAAGCATGTGCCCTGTGAGCTGTTCCGAATGCATCATTGACATAGATATCTGCAAGGGAAGCTAAGGCACGTGCAAACTCAGGTTCGTTTTCTTCTTCCTCGGGGTGGAATCTTAAGTTCTCAAGGAGGACAACATCACCTTCTTTCATCTTTGATACGAGCGTTTCTACCTGGTTTCCTACACAGTCAGGTGCAAATATTACCTCTTTATTCAAAAGTCTCTGGAGCCTTTTTGCAACAGGAGCAAGACTGAGTCTCGGATCTCTCTTGCCTTTTGGTCTTCCAAGATGAGAACAAAGAATCACCTTTGCGCCCTCGTCAATAGCATAATTAATAGTAGGAAGAGTAGATCGAATTCTTCTGTCATCAGTGACCATAAGATTGTCATCAAGAGGAACATTAAAATCTGCCCTTATGAAGACCCTTTTATTTTTCAGATCAAAGTCTTCTATTGTAAGTTTGTTAAATATATTTTTTATTGCAACTGTCTCTATAAAGTTCTTCTTAGCCATTATCAGGTCCTTTTAATCATGAACAGAATAAGGTCCCTTAGGCGTGAGCTATACCCCCACTCATTATCATACCAGGCAAGGACCTTTACCATCTTTCCTTCAAGAACCATTGTGAGTTTTGAATCTACTATTGCAGAGTGGTCATTGCCGTTCAGATCAATAGATACAAGAGGGTCTTCTGAATATTGAAGTATTCCCTTCATAGGTCCTTCAGCAGCCTTTTTAAAAGCAGCATTCACCTCTTCTACTGTTACTTCCCTTGATACTTCTGCTACAAGGTCAACAACAGAAACATTTGGTGTAGGAACCCTGATCGCAAGTCCATTTAGTTTTCCTTTTAGTTCTGGAAGCACAAGACCTACTGCCTTTGCAGCCCCTGTCGTTGTAGGAATCATGTTCATGGCAGCAGCCCTTGCCCTCCTTAAATCCTTATGGGGAAGGTCAAGTATCCTCTGGTCATTTGTATAAGAATGGATCGTTGTCATAAGACCCTTTATTATCTTGAATTCATCGTGTATAACCTTTGCGACAGGTGCAAGACAGTTTGTTGTACACGAGGCATTGGAAATAATCTTGTGATTTTTAGGGTCTAAAGTATCCTCATTGACACCCATACATATCGTGATATCTGGTTCTTTGGCAGGAGCTGAGATGATAACCCATTTTGCACCTGCATTTAAGTGTCGCGAGGCAGATGGCTTATCAGTAAATCTGCCAGTTGATTCAATAACAATGTCAACACCGAGGTCTTTCCATGGAAGTTTCTCGGGTTCTGTCATGGCAAGGATTTTTATCTCTTTGCCATTAACAGAGATACTCCCTTCTCCTGCTTTAACATCTGCTGAAAAGATGCCATGCACTGAGTCATATTTCAAAAGATGTGCAAGAGTCTTTGAATCAGTAAGGTCATTAATAGCTACAATCTCAAATTCTTTCTGTCCGATACTTGCCCTTAGAAAACACCTTCCTATCCTTCCAAAACCATTGATTGCTATACGGGTTCCCATAAATCCTCCTTCTATAACCCTACGTAGGGTTGATTTAAATTAACCTACCTCCCTATAAATAATGTCGTATTCTCAATACCTACTTACCTTTCCGTCATTCCCCGATTTAA
>JBNAVX010000038.1:0-21907 GCA_049700155.1 Thermodesulfovibrionales bacterium | reverse complement strand
ATTAAAGGTCGGGGCATTCTGGCAGTTTTCGTAAATGGCAGATACAGTATTCTCGAGGTAAATTCTTTCTTCGAAAGAATTTAAATCCGCTCAAATAATACATCTGCCAAAAAATTTTATGAATAATAAGGGTTAGACCTTGAGAAAGATAAAGTTTATATATCCATATGATATAATAAAAAATGTCTCTTGCAGGAGATAAGTTTTCCTTCTTAAAGAAATCACTTTTCTGGGATGTTGACATAGAAAACCTTTCCATCGAAAAAGACTGGTTCTTTATTATTGAAAGGGTCTTAGAATTCGGAGATATCCAGGACTTTAAGTGCCTACTTTCAATATTTTCTAAAGATCAGATTAAATCAGTTATAAAGAATAGTAGAATTCTTTCTCCAAGAACAATTTCATTCTGTAGGGCAATTGGCTATGCATCTTGAGGCGGTTGATGAAACAATGGTGAATCTTACCAAGAAGCTTGCCTTCATCAAAGAGTTTTCTTTCCACCTTTCTGGTGGGACAGGTCTTGCATTACAGATAGGACATCGAAGATCTTTTGATATGGACTTTTTTACCCCCCATGAATTTTTGCCTGATGATGTAGCCGCAACACTTACAGCACATCACCTTTCTGTAGAAAGCAGAATGATAAGACCGAAGACTCTTTATTGCATTCTCGAAGGGGTGAAAACATCTTTTATTTTTTATCCAGAGCCGTTACTTTTTCCATTGAAGACTTTTAATACAATAGAGATTGCTGACTGGAGAGACATAGTTATAGAAAAACTCAGAACAATTGCAGACAGGGGGCAGAAAAAGGACTTTTATGATTTTTATTTCGGTCTCCAGAAGATCGGGATAGAACAAGTTACTAAACTTGCATTCAGAAAATTTGGCAATAGAGTTAATTACTTTCACCTTCTTAAAGGTCTAACATATTTTGAGGATGCTGATAGAAACCCCGAGCCAATATTAATAGGGGAGAATATTCCATGGAGCAAAATCAAAGAATTTTTTCTAAAAAGTATAAAAGACTTTGAGACTTATTTCAGCAATCTTTGTTAAATCCAATTTTTCATTATGGTATAATTTATCTAAAGGTTAGGCTATGCCAATCGCCAAAGAAAAGAGACTCAATATAAACTATTATAAGCTCCTTCCAGAAGGGGCACCCTATCAACTCATAGAGGGAGAACTCGTCATGACACCATCACCCAACACAAGACATCAGATAATATCTGCAAACATCTTTGAAAAAATCAGGCACTTTACAAAGGACTCGGGCATTTGTCTTTATTCACCTATAGATGTCTATCTTGACGATGAGAATGCCTTCCAGCCTGATATGGTCTTCATCTTTAATGAGAGAAGGGAAATAATCAAGAAAGACGGCATTTATGGACCACCAGACTTCATAATAGAGATACTTTCTCCATCCACTGCATCTTTTGACTTGCGAGAGAAGTTCAGAGTCTATGAAAGGTCAGGAGTTAAGGAATACTGGATTGTTGACCCTGAATTAGATAGCATAGAAATTTATTCAAATGAAGGAAATCATTTATCTCTTATTAAAAAAGCAGAAAAAGAGGGTGAAGTTGAATCTCTTTTGCTCAAGGGTCTAAAGATTTCTCTAAAAGACATCTTCTCACAGATATATTAAAAATTACTTCTGACGTATGGAAGATGACAAAAACATTAGCACAAAAATGCAGACAGGCAGGTCAGACAGTTCCATCCGCAGACCTCGTAATCTCTACATGTGCTCTTTTCTATAATGTTAGTATCGAACACTGTGATGACCACATAGATTTTGTTCTAAAAACATATGGCATGAGAAAAAAGAAAGAATGAAAATTATGTAATTCATTACATAATCCCTTTACCCAAATTACCCACCTCTTATAAAAATTTTCTTTATTTTCAAGCAATTTTCCAATGGCATCTTAGTTGCTTTTAAAGAGGTTGTCACGGAGAAAAATGATGAGTCTGAAAAGCAATAAAGGTGTTACTTTAATAGAAATCATAATAGTGCTAATTATTATCTCAATACTGGCATTACTTGCTACAGTAGGACCAGGATTCATCCGCAATGATAACATATCAAGATTCTCAAGAGAGCTATATGGTGACCTTTATAAAGCGAGACAGGATGCAATGACACAAAGCTTGTCAGCAAATAGCTTAGGCTGGGGTATAAGGTTTGAAAACCCTACTTCTTATACAATCTTTGAATTTAATGATACAAATCCTTCCAATTTTCAATATGATGGAACCACAGAAGAAGCAAATATTACACAGCGTACTCTATCTTCCTCCATTGAATATCAAATAAATGGAGCAAATCCAAATAATGATATTCTTATATACGATAAACTTGGAATTCCAAGAACAGATACAGGAACACTCTGGCCTACTATTACTCTCGTAATAAGACATCAAACCGATAACCAGGTTCAGGCAAAGTGTATAAACATAAGTACTAATAGGATAAGAGAGGGATTGTGGGATGGTGTTAACTGTCAAGAACAATAAAGGCTTTTCACTCGTTGAGCTGATGGTTGCCCTGGTTTTACTCATGATCTCCCTCCTTGGTCTTTTAGCTGTTATGGCAAATTCTATAAGTGCTAACTTAAATAATGAGTTAAGGAATACTGCTATAAGACTTACTACTCAGACAGCAGAAACCTTACAAAGTCTTGATTTCGAAGATGAATGGGTGATTGACACATCTTCTGGTACAACCTATCTCCGCGCTGATACAGGAACAGATGATGCAGATCAGGATTCAAAAGGTTTCCCAGAAGAGGCTCAAAACATCAGGGGCTTTCAGCAAACTTATAATATTTCTTGGACTGTCAGAGATTTAAGTTCAAACCTTAAAGAGATTACAGTGAGTGTCCAATGTACAACTCCTCGAGGTGAGCTCATTAATAATGATGCCGTAATTTATAAGCATAGGATGTTATGAAAAAAAATAAAACTCAAAAAATCAAAACTCAGAAAGGGGTAACTCTAATAGAGCTCTTAGTTGGTATAGCCATATTTTCTATTATCATTGCAGGAGTATATGGAGTTTATGTGAGTCAGTTAAAACATACAACGAGGGAGCATAGAATTGCTGAATCAGAGATGGAGCTTGAGATTGTTAAGAATTTTATAGAAAGGGATATAGCTATGGCTGGCTATGGTCTCGCTGATGATTATGGTGGACTTGGATTCAGCCCAGTTGGTATTGGTGCAACAAATTCAGATCCAGACACGTTAACACTCATGGGGACAGCCCTTGGAAGGCTATCAAGGAGTTCGCAGGGATGGAGTTATATAATGACATCAACACCAACATTCCAGATATGGGGAGATGTGAGAGAAGATGTTCAAGCTGGCGATAGAGTCATTTACATGGAGCCTAATACAAAGACTCTTCTGTCATCAGGGGGTACCTGGCTATTTACTTATCCAGCCTCTCCAACAACAGAAAGAGGGACTCTTGTATATGGTCTTCACACAGAAAACTCTAACTTTCCATATTATGCAGTAGAATACCGGTTGGGCGGCAATCCTCCTAATTTCTGTGCAAACGGGACACAGAGTCTCCTAAGAGCAGAGAGTAAGGATAACATCCCTCCGATTCCCCAAGAGCGTGAACCTATCTTAGACTGTGTCCTTGATTTTCAGATTGCTTTTGGCTTGGATACAAATGAAGATGGAACAATAGATTTATGGGACAATGGTGGAGTTCAAGCTTCAATATATGACAGTAAAGGACTTAGAGATCGTCTGAAACAAGTAAGATTATACATTCTTGTGCAATTAGGCATGCGTGACCCTGATTTTACATACTCTAATCCAGACCCTGCTTATATTGCAAATCCTGACAGAATTTGGGTTGGAGATTCTGGGATTGGGACTGGAAGGGAGATCACTTTAACTACAGAGCAGAGGAGGTTTAGATGGAGGGTTATTTCTTTAAGTATTACTCCGAAAAACATAAGATGAAGATGCTTGATGGTTTAAGAATAAGAAGATTAAATGAGAAAGGTATAGCCCTTGTCATGGCTCTCATTATAGGGCTTGCTGTCCTTGCCCTTGCTACAGGAATAATATACTTTGTTATCCAGTCAACAGGTATGTCTGGTGCTGGTAAAAGATACTCAACCGCATCTGAGGCTGCTGATGGTGCTGTTGAGGTAATGAAAGATAGTATAAATCTTGTTATGATGGGGGAGTCTGTTTCCTCTCTACCTTTAGTGGATAGCTCTCCACCTTGTCTTTTAGATGCTATTTTTACAGATAATCAAAGCTGTACGAATACTCTCACATTACCTGGAGTCGTAGGTAATTATAATGCAACGATAGTTGTCACAAGGCTTTATTCTTCAGCAATACCAGGAGGAAGAATTGAGTTTTCAAGGGCTGGAGGTGGGGCTCCAACCACTGCAGTCTATTATAGAATAAACACAGTTGTAACAGGTCCAAACGGGACAAGGGCTGAAACATCAGCCCTTTACAGATTTACCGGATAACTTAGAGAGGTGAAATATGCTGATTAAACAAATTAGATGTAACATCAAAATGAACCTTCTAATAATTGTATTTATATCTTTATGTTATTTCTTTTCATGTAGTGAACTTTTTGCAGGTGGAATCGTAAAGAGAGATGGGATGCTTACCTCAATAGAAAAAGACGGTAGTCTTATAGTGGACGAACAGGGTTATCTGGTAAGCACTTCGGTTAAGGTATTAAATTATGAAGGTAAGCGTATCTCTTTAAGAAGCATCAAACTCCCAGCAAAAATCTATTTCCATTTTGAATATACAAAAAAAGGTCCTGTTATCAATCTTATAAAGGTATATCCTGATGTGATCCCTAAATAGTGTAATAGAGGGGAGGTGATATTTTTATGAGAGAACAAAATAATATATTTATATTAAAGGTAATCTTTCTTGCTGGGCTCCTTGCAATAGGTATTATTTTTTCCTTAACGGGACCACCTGTTGTAAAGAGTAGCATAACTGATTATTGTTCTACACCACCTTTTTTGAGTAATACAGTTCCGCCCAATATACTAATCGTATTAGACAACTCTGGAAGTATGAATGACCAGGCGTATGCTGGCTCTTATGACCCTTCTCAGTTCGAGAGCGGGTATTACTATGGCTACTTTGATCCCACTAAAATGTATGTTTATAGCAGTAATGGAAGATGGGAGGTCACAACCGCAGATCCATCTACTGCCACAACTGCACACCCAATTGCTAGCGGGAATTTCCTTAACTGGGCTACAATGCGCAGGGTTGATGTTGCAAAAAAGCTCTTAATTGGCGGTAAGGCTTCTCCCAGGTCTCCAGAGGGTTCAGTTACTGTAAAGCTTTATGGAGAGGATTCTTCAACAAGCTGGGATTTTACCAAACAATTTGATAATACCACAATTCCTGGACTTATTTATCCATTTGTTGGCGATTATTATTATGAGATGACAGGAGATACTTTATATATAACACCGGTCAATCCTGCAGCTAATTCATTTACTGTAAGGCCAAACGGCAATGTCTATGTCCATTCATCATGGGCGGTTACAGGGGCACCCAGTGCATGGGAGGCGGTTGACGAAGTAACCGCAGACGGCAATACTACGTATATTCAAAATCAGAGCTCTACAAATCCTGCTATATTTGACTATTCCTATTCAGGTGGAAACGTCGGGACAATTACAAGTATAAAAGTCTATGCAGTTGCCAGAAAGAGTAGTAGTAGCACGATGAGGATACAGGGGGTGCTTAGACTCAATGGAGTTGATTATCCTTCTAATTGGAGCAATCTTTCCACCTCATACTACCAATATAGCTGGACGTGGAGTGTTAACCCTGCAACTGGTTTAGCATGGCAGTGGTCTGAAATTAAATCAAGTGGTCCTGCTGCTCTGGAAGGTTTTGGAGTAAAGGCTTATACTCAGCCTACCTCAAGCAATTATCCCCGTGTAACACAGGTATATATGGTTATTACTACAAGCAATCCCTCGGGTGGACCTTACAACATTATCATAGATCAGGGTATGCAAAAAGCAGAGGGGATAATTGACCATTTAAGCAGTAGTGTGAAGTTTGGACTTGCATTTTATAATTATGGACGCGGACTTGAAGCATCTCCTCCAACATCCAATGGCAGGTATGATGGTGGGAAAATCGTAAACTATGTGGATTTTGGCTCGACTACCAATATGATCACCTCTATTTCGAATATGAGCCCAAGCACATGGACCCCCCTTGCAGAAACCCTTTATGAGATGGTGCGTTATTTCAGACAGGAATCCCCTTATTATTCTGGTAATTCTCCTGCTGATTATCAAACAGGGCAGAATTATGACCCCTATTATTATCAGTATTCAAAACTTTCAGGCTCAGGACTCGCAGACCAGTATGTGCATTGTGCAAAATCGTTTATCTTAATGCTGACCGATGGTGAGTCAACTATGGATGAGAATATCCCTTTAAGCCTCAGGGACTATGACAATGATGGTAGAGACCCTGGTAGTTACCCAAGTAGAGGTACTGATTATCTGGATGACATTGCCTTCTGGGCAAGGACTACAGACCATAGAAGTGATTTACAGGGAAACCAGAATATTTATATTTATCCCGTATTCATGTTTGGTAGAGGCTCGCAATTACTGAAAGACGCCGCAATTAATGGAGGCTTTAATGACCTGAATGGAGATGGAAAACCAGGGCCTGACTTAAGAGAATATCTACGGGACTCAAATAAAGATGGAAGTATCACAAGTGATGATCTGCCTTTAACTTATTATGAAGGTAACGATGGATATGAGCTGGAAAAGGCAATTGTTAACGCTATTGCTGATATATTGAAAAGAGCAGCCTCTGGAACAGCAGTCTCAGTTCTCACAACATCTTCAAAAGGAGTTGGTTCACTGGTTCAGGCATACTTTCTCCCTATTCTTCAGCAGGGACTGAGAGAAGTCACATGGACAGGCTATCTTCAGAATTTGTGGTTAGACACTAAGGATAACCTGAGAGAAGATACACAGAATGATTATAAACTTATCCTTGATCAGGACAATGTATTACAACTTTATTTTGATACAGTTGAGAATGAGACAAAAGCAGCTACCTTTACAACAGATGTGAATGGAAATGGTGGAACGCTAAGTTCTTGTAATCCTCAGATTAAAAGATTTTCAGAGGTAAAATACCTCTTTGAGGCTGGAAAGAAACTCGCTTTGAGAAGACCTTCAGAAAGAACAATTTTTACATCAAAGAAAATCATCAAAGGTGGAACGACAACTCATATATTTACAGAGACACCATATCCAGAGTTTCAAACAACGATGAATTCTACTTTAAAGGCTGCTCTTGACCCTGATGCAACATATACTGCTGATAATATAATTAGATACATAAGGGGAGAGTGCCTTGAGACAGGTGTTACAGGAGATTCAAGTTGCAGTAGTACAGTTGATACTACATATAGAGACCGACGTGTAGAATTAGACGAAGGTGCAACAAATGGAAATGTCTGGAAACTGGGTGACATTATAAGCTCAACACCAAAAGTTTTTGCAAATACACCATTGAACACATATCATATTGACTATAGTGACAGAACCTATTATGAATATATCATTACTGATAGTTATAAAAAGAAATCCTCCATAGCCTTTGTCGGAGCGAATGATGGTATGCTTCATGCCTTCAGAATTGGATATCTAAAGGATACTGGGTTAAAAGCCACCATAAAAGCGATTTTTAAAAATTTCTTTACTTCAGGAGATAGTGAAAACGACAGAATTGGTGAAGAGATATGGGCTTATATACCTTTTAATGCATTCCCTTATTTGAAGTATCTTGCTGATCCTGACTACTGTCATATTTATTATAACGACCTTTCTGTAAGGCTTGTTGATGCCAGCATAGGTCGTTCACCCGAAGATGTTAGAACAGAAAGTGATTGGAGAACAGTTCTTATCGGGGGTATGAGACTTGGAGGTGCATGTTCTGGAAGTGACGCAAATCCTACCCCTCCTTTAACAGATGTTGGTTTTTCATCTTACTATGCAATAGATATTACAGACCCTGAAAATCCTGTTCCTCTCTGGGAGTTTTCAGATGCTGATATGGGTTATGCCACAACTTTTCCATCAATTATAAGGACAGGGGATAAGACCCACAATGGAAACTGGTATGTTGTTCTAGGCTCAGGCACAAAAGTGTTACCAAAAGGGGGGACTGATATCAGCAGAACTACCTCAGGATACATATATATTCTCGACCTGAAGACAGGAGCACTTATTCAGAAGATAACACTTGACCATAATGCTATTGTTGGCGATATTTTAGCAATAGATTCTGATAAGGACTATCACTCTGAAAAGATATACTTTGGAACAGCATATAAGCCAGCTACAACCTGGAAAGGAAAGCTCATAAGAATTAGCATTCCAAACCAGGACCTTTCTACATGGAGCCCTTCTTCTTCTGATATAAAAACATTATTCGTGGATGACTATCCATTCACAGCATCTCCTGATGTGGCCAAGGATGTAGCTGGAAATTTATGGGTATATATGGGTTCAGGAAAATATTTCAGTGACCTTGATGAGATTGATACATCAACACAGATATTTTTTGGTCTTAAAGATAAAGGGACTACAGCGTCTGAAGATGACCTTTACAATGCGACTAATGTGCAGACAACTGGAAGTGTGAAATCTACGACAGAAGTGTGTGCATATAACTCTTCTACTAATAGCTTCGGATTGCAAGATGTTGTTACAGATATTAATCCTACATCAGCAGCACCTGAGGCAAAAGACCCGGGCTGGAGGATATATCTTACAAATGGAGAAAGGGTTTTATCACGACCCCTTGCAGTAGGAGGAATAGTAGATTTTCTTACATATAAACCTGATGCGGATGTCTGCAGTTTTGGTGGTAATTCATATCTTTATGCAGTTGGATATACCACTGGTGTAGCTCCACAGAGTATCGCAATTCTTGCCCCTGGTGCTACAAGCGGAACTACTGGAACAGTAACTGTGTATAAAGGTGTTCTGTTAGGACCTGGCTCTCCACCGACTGGAGAAGCGATAATAATACCACCCCCAGAAAAGGAACAACTTAAAAAGAAGATCCAGATTTCTACTGGTGTTATTGTTGAAGCAGAAAATAATCCTGTATTCTCGGTTATTTCTAAGGTAATTCACTGGTTAAAGAAGTAATAAACTAAAAGTGTGGAGAAATATTTTTATATGTATTTTGATATCAATAGTACTAATCTCTTGTGAAGGTATAGATAAAAAACAAATATCAAAAGAAGATATTGAAAAAGCAGAAGAGGAAAATAAAGAAGTCCAGATAAAAGATATTCAAGGCTTAAATATTTTTGCACAACCTGAGATATTCTCTGTAAAATTAAGTCCTTCCTCTCCTGTAATTGGTGATATTATAAAAGCTGAGGTATTGAGCAGTGATAATACCTCGGTTATTTACCAGTGGGCGAAAAATGAAGACATGTTGTCTGAAACATCTAATACCCTATCTACTTCAGAATTCAAACGAGGAGATAAAATATCATTAACAGTAACACCGTTTGACAATAAACAGAAGGGAAAACCTGTAACAGTCTTTACTTATATCTTTAACTCATCACCACAAATTAAATCCTCTATCAAAGATTCTAAATATTCGGGTAAGAATTTTACTTACCAGGTAAATGCTACTGATGCAGATGGTGACCAACTAACTTATTCTCTTAAATCTGCACCTGATGGTATGACTATAAACCCATCCACAGGATTTATTCAGTGGAATGTACCACCTGAATTCAAAGGTAATGTTCCAATTGTAATAGCTGTCACTGATGGGCATGGTGGAGAGGCAGTGCAGAGATTTACCCTCGAGATAACTCCTGAAAAGATGTAGGCTATTAACCCATATTATTCATAAAATTCTTGGCAGATGCAGTGTTTGAGCGGATTTAAATTCTTTCGAAGAAAGAATTTACCTCGAAAATACTGCATCTGCCAATTACTCATAAATTTATGAATTAAGTGGGTTAAAAAAGGATTTTCATGCGTTTCTCAACTTGCATGCATGTCTATAATTACTCCTTTTTGTGATATAATTTTAAAAACTACTAAGGAGGTTTTAAGATGCCGCAACTAAACATAAAGATAAAAGATACAGAAATAATTTCATTAGTAGAACAGCTGCCTAAAAAAAAGAAGCAGGTATTACTTAAAAAGCTAATAATTGAAGATATGCCGGACCTTGAAAAAATTTCAGGTATTGGAAGAAAAAGGTTTTTGGCGTTTTGTAAAAAGAGAGGTATTAACCCCGTCCTTTTATCAGAAGAAGACAAGGAAAGATTGGTAGATAAGGTCTTGCACGAGGCAAATTGATTAAGGCAGTTTATGACACCAATATCCTTATTTCAGGACTTTTATGGAAAGGTTTGCCATATAAGTGTTTGTTACTTGCAAAAGCAGAAGTAGTTGAACTTTTCTTGTGCGATGAGATAATTGCAGAACTTTCCTCAAAGTTAAAAAACAAGTTCAATTTTACAGATATTGAAGTCAAGACGACTATAAGGGAAATAAAATCTTTTTCTAAAAACATAAAGATAGAAGGTAATCTAAAATTTGTCAAGGAAGATAGAGACGATGATAAATTTATAGAATGCGCCTATAATTCCAATGCTGACTATATCGTTTCAGGCGACAAGCATCTACTTGATCTGAAATCATATAAAGGGATAGAAATACTTAATGTAAGAGATTTTCTGATAACAATACGGGAGATTTGAAGACGAGCCCCTTAAATCTGCGCCTGATGGAATGACTATAAACCCATCCACAGGAGTTATTCAGTGGAATGTGCCACCTGAATTCAAAGGCAAGGTTCCAATTGTAATAGCTGTCACTGATGGACATGGTGGAGAAGCAATACAGAGATTTACGCTTGAGATAACTCAAGAAAAGAAATAGTCGTTTAGACTTATCGGTTTTGCTATTAACTTTTAAAATAGTAATAAGATTAAGTAAAATAACATAAAGTTATTTAACAGCAAAATATTGTCTCGCTTTTAAATAGGAGGTTAAAATAAATGCAAGTAGTTAGAGCCTTTTTTGATGGACACAATATAAAACCGATTGATCCTATTAAAACAAAAAAAGACCGAGGTTCTTGTAATCTTTCCAAATGAAGTAGAGATATTTGCTCCAGAAGAAGCGAGAAGGCTTTTAAGAGGAGCAGGGAAAGGAGAGAGGCTCACTGAGCGTTTGCTAAAAACAAGGGCCATTGACCTTAAGCTTGAAAGAAGATAAGGTTCTGATTGCAATTTTTTACACACCCCTTCACCCCTCTTTTTAGCCCACTTAATTCATAAATTTATGAGTAATTGGCAGATGCAGTATTCTCGGCTCGATTAAAATCGAGCCTCCGAGGTAAATTCTTTCTTCGAAAGAATTTAAATCCGCTCAAATACTGCATCTGCCAAGAATTTTATGAATAATATGGGTTAGAGGGGAAAGGGCTAAGAGGGGATTAAAGGGGTGTCTCATAAATGCAACCTATTTTTATGGTAAAATCTTGTTGCTGACAAAAGTAGGGCTCATATTATTTAAGGGAGGGAAACATGGATGAAAAGAGCTTAGAAAAATTAGTCAGAGACGTGATTAGAGAAGAGATTGATTCATTTAGACAGGAAGTAGCTACAAAGGAGGACCTTAAGGCTTTTGCTACAAAAGAGGACCTTAAGGCTTTTGCTACAAAAGAGGACCTTAAGGCTTTTGCTACAAAGGAGGACCTTAAGGCTTTTGCTACAAAAGAGGACCTTAAGGCTTTTGCTACAAAAGAGGATTTTCTGGAATTTGAGAGGCGTTTAAGTTCATCATTGGAAAAGTTAAGAGAAGGGGTAAGGCTTTCCCTTATAGAATTAGAGCAAGAACTAAGAGATATCAGGAGCAAGCTCAGATTTTATGATTTTGATTACCTTGTAAAACAGAATGATGCAATCCTTAAAACACTAAAAGACCTTTATGAGGAAAAGACAATAATAACGGCAAAACTGAAGGAACATCAAAGCCGAATCGAAGCAATAGAAACCAAAGTCTCTTGAGAGAAATTCTAATGTAGCTATTATTGGCTGAAGTAAAATCATGGAATAATATGAAATATATTAAGCAGCAGGATATATAAATGAATAAATATTTTTTGAAATTAGCACAAGATGTAGAAATAAATGCCTTAAAAAAGGTCACAGAGTCTTTATCAGGCTTACACGAAGTAGAAAGGATAATATTTTTTGGCTCTCGTGTGCGTGGAGATTTTGATGGTTTATCTGATATGGATCTGCTGATTATCATTACAGACATAGAGATAAAAAATAAAATTATAGAATATCTTCATGATATAGAATTAGAGTTTGATGTGCCTTTATCACCTGTGATCTTTACTACTAAGGAATACGAGATAAATAAAAAACTTAAAAGTAGTTTTATTGAAAATGTTGAAAAAGAAGGGATTGTACTCTATGACTCTAAGCATAAAGGATAAGGTCGAACTTTCACATTATAGGCTTGAGAAAGCCAAAAAACTCCTCAAAGATGCGCTTAATTTATTTAACTCAGGCTCTTATGAATCTTCTGTCAACAGGAGTTATTATGCAGTATTAACTGCCTCAAAATCACTTCTCATCTTACGGGGGATAGACCCGGAGACTCATGAAGGTGTCAAGACTATGCTTTCAAAGGAGTTTATAAGGACAGGTATCCTTCCAAAAGAGACTGGAGAAACATTCAGGAGTATCCAGGCAAGAAGGATAGATTCAGACTATGGAGATTATATAGAAATAGGGATAGATGAAGCATCAGATTCTTTAAAACGTGCAAAAGAGTTTATCAAAAAGGTAGAAGAGGTATCTAATAAAATGATTGAGGAGATAGGAAAAGAAAAGGAATGATTGCAAGTGAGAGAGGCTAAATGAAGATTGACTTATGTTTTCATCCGAGATGTATATCAAAAAAGAAAAGGAATGCAATAGTTCATGTTTACTGGAACTTGGACTATGAAAAGATATATAGAATGATCAAAGAGGATATAACTGACTTTGAAGACTTCGCAAGGTATATCATAGAATATGTGGATAAAGATTCTTAAATGGTCAAATCGAATAATTGTGATAAAAATTGAATTTCAGTTATTCTTATTACCTAATCGAGAATGAAGAAAAGTTTTCAGCACTATCTTGATCTAATAATAGTATTAACTCAGAAGGAACTCAAGGTCAGGTATAAGAACAGTTATCTGGGATATCTGTGGTCTATAATGCACCCTCTTGCATTTGCCTTTGTTTTTTTTATTGCTTTTAAAATTTTTATGAGAATAAAAGTAGAGAATTATGTCCTCTTTCTTATCGCAGGGCTATTTCCATGGCAGTGGTTTGCCAATTCTGTTAATTTTTCGACAAGAATATTTTTAGGCAACACCAACATTGTAAAAAAAATAAAATTTCCGAGAAATATACTACCTCTATCAGCAGTCCTTCAGGACATGATACACTTTGTTCTTTCAATACCCGTAATACTTCTTTTTGTTTTCATATACCATAAATCTCCCTCCTTGTCGTGGCTTTATGGAATTCCGCTTTTGCTGATAATACAGTTTGTTATTATATATGGCTTTTCATTGATGGTTTCAACAATAAATCTTTTTTTTAAAGACCTTGAAAGATTAATCGGTATATTCATGACTCTACTTTTTTATTTTACTCCAGTTCTTTATCCTGAGACAATGATACCTGAAAGGCTAAGATACTTAATATATCTTAATCCAGCTGCACCTTTAATGCTAAGCTGGAAAAATCTTTTTTTAAAAGGGGCAATTGAACCAATATATATTATAGTGAGTTTTACTTATAGTCTCATTATTTTCATATTAGGCTACTCTGTATATAAAAAACTTTCATGGAGATTTGCAGAAGTTTTATGAATGAGCCTGTAGTTATCTTGGATAAAGTTTATAAAAGTTATCCTCTTTACTATCATGTAACTGGAGGAATTAAGAATTTTATATTTCATCTTCCAAATGCAATAAGACAAATTCGTAATTCAAAACACGAAGTATTGAAAGATATATCTTTTGAGATTTATAAAGGTGAGACTTTTGGCATAATAGGGAAAAACGGAGAGGGTAAAAGCACTATATTAGGATTAATGGCAGGGGTTTTAAAACCAACTAAGGGTAATATCATTATAAAAGGTAAAACCTCCCCTCTCCTTGAACTTGGGTCTGGATTTCATCCTGAGCTTACAGGTAGAGAAAATATCATACTAAATGGAGTCCTTCTGGGACTAACAAGGTCTGATGTCTTAAGAAAGATGAAAGAAATAATAGAATTTTCTGAACTCGGGGACTTTATAGACCAGCCTATACGAGTATATTCAAGGGGTATGCTTGCAAGGCTCGGATTTTCTGTAATATCATCTCTTGACCCAGAGATTTTGTTGATAGATGAGATTTTGGCTGTAGGTGATAAGGATTTCCAGAAGAAGTGTTTAGAAAGAATGATGAACTTTAAGAAAAGTGGAGTTACGATGGTCTTTGTATCGCATTCTATGGAGAATGTAAAAAAGATATGCGACAGGGTAGTATGGATTGAAAACCATTCTATCAAGATGATTGGCGATTCAGAAAGCGTTGCCTCATGTTACTCTGGTCTATAAAATATGATTCATGACAGATTGTTGAAATTGAAAAAAAATAGAGGGGTACTGATTGGACACATCCTTTTTCCTCATCCCCTTTATTGAGAGGGGAATGAGGGGTGTGTTTATCTTCAGAGGATTTGTTGCCTTCCCTACCATTTTTCAACAATTTGTCTTGAGGCTTAATAATTATTTATATAATGTAAGATGGTGGGTGTTCATAGAAGAATTTTTTGAAGTTATTTTAGATGAAACGTAAACAATTAGTTGATTATATTAAAAGGGCATTGGCAACAGAAGGAAAGAAATCTCTTCCTTTTGATATAGTAGCAGCGCTATTATTTGGCTCATGGGCAAAGGGAAGCGAAACCCCTGATTCAGATATAGACCTCCTGATAGTTGCAGATAGGATAAACACAAAACTGCATAGACGGGGGAAAGAGATAGCAGATATCAAGCATTGCATTCCGGGATTATCATTAGACGTTCAACTACTTACAAAAGAGGAAGTGATATCCAATTTTAGAAATCACAATCCCCTATTTCTCGATATTGCTATAGAAGGTATAATCATTCTGGATAAGGATAAATTCTTAAGGAATCTGATGTTGGAGACAAAAGAATATTTAAAGCAGAGGGGGATAAAGAGATTCGGAGATGGCTGGATTTTTCCAGTTGAAAAAGGGGTTCCTACATATCTGTCAAGAGTAAGTAACAAGGACTTTTCATACGCTATGTTAAAGGATGGAGAAAGAGATTTCCAGATAGGTGAAAGGCTTATAAAAGATGGTTTTTATGACAAGGCGGTTTATCACTTCCAGCAATCAGTGGAAAAGGCAATAAAAGCCGTTTTAATAGCAATGGGCGTTTTCCAAAAGACACATTTCATTGGGGAAGTACTTCGAGGAGTCATATCAAAGAAAGACATCCCCATAAGGTGGAAACCCGATTTAATAGAGGTTGCTGAGATATCAGAGGAGATTGAGCCTGAAGTAAGTCTGAGTAGATATCCTGGTATAATAGATGATTCTTTGTGGCTCCCCTTTGACGAATATGAAAAGGAGGACGCTGACAGAGCGATGGAAAAGGCGGTAAAAGCATTATCTGTTGCAAGAGGATTTGTAGAAGACTGGTTTTCAAAAACCATATAGACCATTCATGCTTTCAGGGCTTGGATTTTCTGTAGTATTATTTCTTGATTTATATTTTATTGATAAGGGTGTTGTGGATAAAAGGATATATATTAGTAAGAAGGTAGATTCATACCCATGGAGGGAAGACAACCAATTTCAAGATTATTAGGACCTTCTTTAAAAGGTATGTTTCGGGCAACAAATGGATATGAGATAGCTAATAGAGTTGTTCAGCAAGAGATGGAAGGAAAATTTAATAAACATTTAAAAGATGAAATGTATTTGGTAAGTAAAAGAAGAGGATAAAAAAGAGGTGAAATAAATGGAAAATCTATTTTTGATAATATGTTTATTTTTACTTTCAATTATAGCATTTTTGATTTTTAGAGAAATTATTCTCTGGTATTTTAAAATAAACCAATGTATTCAAATATTAGATGATATTTTGAAAGAAATTAAAAAATTAATTAATGATAAAAAATAAAAATCGATGGGTCCTTTCAGAAAAAGATAAAAGGATATATATTAGTAATGCTGAAGAAGTAGTAGCAGAGTATATGGGATGAAATTATAACTTGATGATTTAAGGATGATTTAAGATTTATAATAATTCTTATTTAGATTTAGTGGGGGCTTAATTTGATTTCTGTAATACTCTATGGTCGAAATGATTCATATGGTTATAACCTTCATAAACGTGCTGCAATAAGTTTAAACTGTATTGCAGAAGTTTTAACGCATCCCGGAGATGAAATCATTTTCGTTGACTGTAATACACCTGATGACATGCCAACTTTTCCTGAAGCTATTCGGGATACACTGACTCAAAAAGCAAAAAACCTCCTTCGCATCCTTCGTTTACGCCCTCATTTATACGAGAAATATAAAAAAGGCTCTCCTTTGAAAGCACTTGAACCCCTCTCAAGAAATATTGCTATACGTCGTTCTAATCCATCTAACCGCTGGATCCTTTCAACAAATACAGATATGGTCTTTGTGGTCAGAGACCCTTTAAAATCGCTTTCTGATGTGGTAGCAGAGTTACCTGATGGGTTTTATGAATTACCACGTTTTGAAGTGCCCGAAGGTTTATGGGAAAGTGTTAATCGCCTTGACCCTGTCTCAATAATATCTGATTTCAGAAAATGGGGACAAAAACTTCATTTGAATGAAGTTATAATATCAAGACCCGACATTTTATTTGACGGTCCTGGAGATTTTCAACTTTTTCTAAGAGAGCAAATATTTAAGATTCATGGATTTAATGAAGATATGGTGTGGGGCTGGCATGTAGATAGCAATCTATGTAAGCGACTTTACATCTTAAATGGAGAAACTAAATCACTTCTTGACCATGTTTTTGCTTATCACTGTGACCACACACGGCAAAGTACTCCAATGCATCAATCAAAAAATAGAACAGAAAATGACTTAAATCGTTTTTATCATAATGTCATTTCTCCTTTTTTGCACAACCAAGCTGAAAAATGGGGATTACCTCATGAAGAGATTGAAGAAATTCGTCTGACAGATTATTATGAAAAAAGATTTATCAATGTTCTTGAAGATTATTTACCTGGTATGTTAAAGGATTTTACAACAGATTTTTATGTTCAAGAATCATTTGACCATGGGCAGATTTATGATACAAAACATGTAATTCCTTTTATAATAGACCATCTATTCAATTTTTCTAATACCACTTGTTTAGGCTATTTTGGATGTAACGATGAGCTTTTATCCTTAATGGATGCAATATTACAAAGATTAGAACATAGAGGTTTAATTTATGTTTCTAATGAATTAATTAAATCGGTTACTTCAAAATTACATCAATTATCTTCAAGATGCTTTATAATTAACAATGAAGAAATAATTAATAAATCAGATATTTTCATTTTTGATACATCTTCAATGCATATACCTCAAGTTCTAAAATTTGATGGCATTTCTTTTCCAGAAAATTCATTTGAATATATTGACTTTAAGAAAAAACTTCAGACTTTATTTTTGAAATGCATAAAAGTTGAGGGAGAACGATATAAAGAAAAGAAGTTATTAAGAAGGTTCTTGATTATTAGTAGTGTGAATACATGGTTTGAGAGTCTCACATTATCCTTACTTGATACTACGTTGACTCCTTATAGTAGTCGTATTAGGTATGGCTATATTCATATAGAGTCAGACATTTCCACATCTAGAAAACTGGACAATCGAGAGTTAGAAAAGGAAAAAAATATTGTCTCATTTGCTCAAACTTTACCTGATAAATTCTGGGAGGAAACAGTTAGTTTTGTTAAAAAATTTATTAAGTCAAATGAAAGACTAATTGGTCCTGAAGAAGTCATTAGTGTTTTCAAAGAAAAAAGTTATTCATATCTTGAAAGTTTTTTAGAAAAAATAGATATTCAATGGGCTATAATTCATAAAGGAATGTTAAGTGAAATAAACTTTGACTTATTAAATCACATGATAAAAACCATGAGACCTGTATTTACAAATGAGGTTTTTATAATTTTAACTAACCGGACTGACATACCTGAGATTTCACGACAATCAGAAAATTATAAAAATTTGCTTGAAAGAGTTTATATGGAATTTTACTGACAAAAAAATTTATGATTATGTAAAATACAAATCAAAATGAAAGTTGAAATATAAGGAGTAAATTATAGAAAGTTTATATTAATAAAGGAGAAAGAGAGATTTTGTTCCCAGTGAATGATAGATATTGGACAGATGTAGTAGAGTTTATTAAAAAACATCTCAAGGAAGGAGAAAAATTAATTGCTCCAGTTGAGTTTGAAGAAAAATTTCCTGCAATAGTCTATTCATATTCAAACGCTATAGCAGGTGGATTTCAATGGGCAATAATCCATAAAGGATTAATGAATGAATTAGATTTCGATATCCTAAAATATGTAACAAACAAATTTATCCCTGTATTTGCAAACGAAGTTTTTGTCGTTTTTTCAGACAGAAGAGAACTGAATCTTGTATCCCCAAATTCTCCACACTTGAAATCTTTTTGGGAAAAAACGCCCATAATAAATTTTAAAAATATGATCAACAGAATTAAAAAACAAATAGTATTAACTGGCTTGAAAAATAAATATAAAATACGTCGGCTACCTATATTGCACAGATTTGCAAAAAAGATTTATTACAAATTAACTGCAATTAATACAGATATAGCAGTTTCTCAAACTGCTAATAAGGTTGACTATTCATCACTGTCAATAGAGGAAATCAAAAAGTTAATGGATAAAAGATATGCTAAAAATAGTGCTTATATTGCTACATGTTTATGGGATAAAGTTAGAGGACCTGAAATAGGTAAACATGCGATTAGGATGATATCTCCAACAGAAGGCAAAAGAATCCTTGAGCTCGGCTGTGGCGTAGGAGGGAATGCACCCTTAATCAAAGATTGTAAAGAATATATTGGGACAGAACTATCAGAAATAGCATTAGAGAGGGCAAGAGAGTCATTTGGTAAAAAACCAAATTTCAAATTTATTCCTATGGATGCTATGGATTTAAAATTTGATAATAATCAATTTGATATAGTTATTGCTACCGAGGTCATAGAACATTTACCTAATGCTCAAAAGATGCTAAAAGAATCATTCAGGGTATTAAAGCCTGGCGGTAAATTATTAATATCATCACCTAATAGAGATAGCCTTCATTTGAGAGTAAACAGAATGCTGGGATATGCTGATTTTAAGTGCTCAATAGATCATGTAAAAGAATATTCATATAGCGAGATGGTAAATATGCTCACAAATGAGGGGTTTAGAATACAAGATACAGCGGGTGTTTTTTTGCAACCATACTGGGGCATTCCAAAGATAGATGAACATGTCCGCCATCTTACTGATAATGATCCAGAGATGGTAGAGATGCTCCGGAGACTTGGGGAACTTGTTGGTGCTGAATATGCTTTTTGTTATGTTATATTAGCAGTTAAGCCCTAACACAAGGTGCAAAAAATTTTTATTATAATAAATCAACAAATATAGAGAAGAAACTATTTTTGGATAGGAAGATATCCTATTTTTAAAAATAAATAATTTTTAAAGTATTCTTGCATCTTTTTGTTTCAACAATGATTGACTGAAATTATTTTTTAATGACTAAAGAAAATAAATGGATTTAAAAAAAATAAGTGTACTAATTGATGGATATAATTTAGAACTTCCCTATGAGACAGGAATTAAAACATATGGGATGACTCTCATAAAAACATTAAAGCTTCTCGGCGCAGAAGTAAATGTATTGTTTAGCAGAGGCATTAGGACAAAAAAAAGACTCCTTAAAGAAGTATTGTTTTTTGATATTAAAAATGATAAAAAAAATTACTTCAATATAATCAGCACAATCAAAACAACGCTAAAAGCAATATTATTTCCTCTAAAAGCTGAAATTATAGAAAATAATAATATCGTAGTTAAAAGATTAGACGGTTTTAACTTCTTTGACAACATCGGGATCATTACTCTTAAAGATTGTTACAGATCCGCAAATATTTTATTCAAAACATTAGGATTTTCAACTAATATTAGTATTCCTCATAAAATAGATGTTTGGCATGCAACTTATCCACTTCCTATTAAGATAAAGAAGGCAAAAAAAATAACGACTATTCATGACCTTATACCTCTCAGATTACCATATACAACTTCGGATGATAAAAAAAGATTTTTTAAAATTTTAGAGAGTTCAATAAAAGATTCCTCAATTATCCTGTGTCCATCTGAAAATACCAAAAATGATATTTTAAATATATATAATTGTAACCCTGAAAAAATCTTTGTAACTTACCAACCTACAGAACTAAAACCTTTAGATATTGATAGAGATATGATATCTGCATATCTCAAAAAATTTAGTTTAAAAATAAATAATTATATTCTTTTTGTTGGAACAATTGAGCCAAAAAAAAATATCAAAAGACTTATAGATGCCTATCTAATGCTTGATACCCATATGCCACTTGTCATTGCAGGTAAAAGAGGATGGTTATGGAGAAATGAAATACCCCAAAGTTTATTGCCAAATTATACTACATACAGGGATATATCAAAAAAGACACAACTCTTAGATAATATCTTAGATAATATTTTTCAGTCTTTAAGACGAAACAGGGTTGAAAAATTGCCATTAAGGTCATCAGAAAACATTAGATTCTTAGAGCACATTTCTAATGAGGATTTGAGATATCTCTATGCAGGAGCATTTTGCTTGGTTTTCCCTTCTCTTTATGAAGGATTTGGTCTTCCTCCCCTTGAAGCGATGACATTCGGTTGCCCTGTTATAACCTCACGTGTATCATCATTGCCAGAAATATGTGGGGATGCAGCATACTATATTGACCCTTATGATGTTTGTGATATTAAGCAAAAGATAGAGGACCTACTTAATAGTCCTCAAACAAGAAGAAAACTTTCAGAAGTAGGCAAGCAAAGAGTACATTTATTTAGTATTGAAAATTATGCAAAAAAATTATACGAGGCATATTGTAGAATCTTATAATCTTATCAATTAAGTAAATTAAATAAAATTTGAATAGATAGTCATACTATTCTTTGGGAGGACATAAATCATCTCTGTAATTTTATATGGAAGAAATGACACATATGGCTACAATCTTTACAAACGTACTGTAATAAGTTTAAACTGCCTTGCAGAAGTCCTATCTCATCCTGGGGATGAAATAATTTTTAAAGAAAATTTATAAACAGGAGGCTTATTGTGGGTATTGGGAAAAAGGCATTAGTTTGCGGAGCTGGTGGGTTTATCGGAAGTCATTTAGTAAAAAGACTTAAAAAAGAAGGTTTCTGGGTAAGGGGGGTTGATTTAAAATATCCAGAATTTGCTGAAACAGAGGCAGATGATTTTGTCATTGGTGACCTAAGGAATCCAGAGGTCTGCAGGTATATAACTGATATAAGGTTTGATGAGGTATATCAGCTTGCTGCTGATATGGGAGGAGCTGGTTTTGTATTTACTGGTGATAATGATGCTGATATAATGCATAACTCTGCATTGATT
>JBNAVX010000037.1:0-22930 GCA_049700155.1 Thermodesulfovibrionales bacterium | reverse complement strand
GGCAACAAAAGGGGTTGGTTACTATATGACCCCCCTAACGTTTTGCTACTTACATGTTTATACACTGAGTTGACATTTTTTAGAAATCTGGTCTATACTGAAGCTAACCCTGGGGGAGGCTTAAAGCCTGAGAGTTTCCTGTGGTTAATCAGGAAAGACCCCGCGAACCTGATCCGGATAATGCCGGCGTAGGGAATGGGATAATGGACCGTATCCTTCAGGGATGCGGTTTTTTATTTTCAGGAGGGTAAATATGGATGAAGTGCTCATCTCTCGAGCAATAATAGACAGCTACTTTAAAAATCTTCTTGATTCCCTTGATGTGGATGTAGCTATCGCAGGAGCTGGACCTTCAGGTCTAACTGCAGCTTATTATCTTGCAAGAGAACGGATAAAAACAGTGGTTTTTGAAAAACAGCTCCGTGTTGGTGGAGGTATGCCAGGTGGTGGGATGATGTTTAATAACATTGTTGTCCAGGAAGAAGCAAAAGGAATTTTAGATGAATTTAAGGTGAGGGCAAAAAAATATAAAGATGGTCTTTATACAGCCTGTGCCTTGGAGACAGTATCAGCCTTATGTCTTAAGGCAATAAAGGCAGGTGCAAACATCTTTAACCTCATAAGTGTAGAAGATGTAATGATTAGAGAGTCTGATTCAGGTGAAGATGTTATTACAGGCTTGGTTCTTAACTGGAGTGCTGTTTCATGGTCTAAACTTCACGTAGACCCTTTAACTGTGAAGTCAAAGATGGTGATAGATGCAACAGGCCATGATGGTGAAGTGTGTAGAATAGTAGCAAGAAAGATAGGACCAAAATTAAGAACTTCTACAGGTGACATATTGGGTGAAAAGTCTATGTGGTCTGAAAAAGGGGAAAAAGAGATTCTTGATAATACTAAAGAGGTTTATCCTGGACTTATCGTTACAGGAATGGCTGCAAATGCGGTCTTTGGTTCACCCAGAATGGGTGCAATCTTTGGAGGGATGCTGCTTTCTGGTAAGAAGGCAGCAGAGATAGCAATTGAAAAGTTAAGTGTTGAGAGGTTATTAAAATGACGAGGATAGAACTTGCAAAAAAGGGAATTATAACTGATGAGATGAAGACTGTTGCGATCTCTGAGGGAATATCTCCCGAGAAACTTGCTTCTGATATTGCTGAAGGTCTCATTGTAATTCCCAGAAATATTAAACACGAGATAAGACCAATTGGGATAGGGAAAGGTCTGAGGACGAAAGTTAATGCAAATATAGGTACATCAAAAGACAGGATATCTCTCGACGATGAAAAAGAAAAGCTTTCTATAGTTATCAAATATGGCGCAGATGCTGTTATGGACCTTTCAACAGGTGGGCGGATTAAGGAGCTAAGGCAGACTCTTCTTAAGTTATCTCCTCTTTCTATTGGCACAGTTCCAATATATGAAGTCGCGATAAGAGCTGTTGAGACGTATGGAACTATTTCAAAGATGACTGCTGATGATATTTTTAATATTATTGAAGAACATGCTGATGAAGGAGTTGATTTTGTTACAGTCCATTGTGGAATTACAAGAAAGGCTATCGAGAGGCTAAAGGAAGAGGGTAGGATACTTGATATTGTGAGCCGTGGTGGTTCTTTTCTTCTTGAATGGATGATTTACAATGATAAAGAAAACCCTCTTTATGAAGATTTTGGAAGGCTTCTTGAGATTGCAAAAAAACATGACCTGACACTGAGTCTTGGTGATGGACTTCGTCCCGGGTGTCTTCAGGATGCTACTGACAGGTGCCAGATTGAAGAACTGCTGACCATTGGAGAGTTGAGGGATAAGGCATTAGAAGAGAATGTTCAAGTGATAATTGAAGGTCCTGGACATGTGCCTTTGAACCAGGTAGCTTTAAATGTAAAGATTCAGAAGGAAATCTGCAAAGGTGCTCCTTTTTATGTGCTCGGTCCACTCGTGACTGATATTGCAATGGGTTATGACCATATTGCTGCAGCAATTGGTGGTGCTGTTGCAGGAGCTGCTGGAGCAGATTTCTTATGTTATGTTACTCCTGCAGAACATATAAGGCTACCTAATGTCGAAGATGTAAAAGAAGGTCTTATTGCATCAAAGATAGCAGCACATGCCGCTGATATTGCAAAAGGTATCCCCAGCGCTATAGAGCTTGATAATAAGATGGCAAGATACAGAAAGAACCTTGATTGGGAAGGTCAGATTTCATTGAGCCTTGACCCTGATAAAGTTCGCAGGTGGAGGGCTGAGATCCCTCCTTCAGAGAGCGAGGTCTGTTCAATGTGTGGGGAGTTCTGTGCGATAAGGATAGTGGAAAAGGCTCTAAAAAAAGAAAAATAGTAGAATTATGGCATGAAGGTAGTACTCACAATTGCTGGCTCAGACCCGACAGGTGGAGCAGGGCTTCAATCAGACCTCAAGGTATTCAAGGCATTTAATATACACGGAATTTCTGTATTATCCGCAATTACAGCACAAAATACAGAAGGTGTTGATTTTATCTTTCCTGTTGAACAAGATATTTTTGAAAGACAGCTCCATACACTTCTGTCTGATATCAGACCCGATGCAATAAAGATAGGTATGATTTATAATACCGCAGTTGTTGAAATTGTTGAAGATGCAATAAAGAAATACTCGCTGATTAACATCGTGATTGATCCTGTTACAGTTTCTTCATCAGGCAAAAGCCTTGTTTCAGAGGGGACCTTAGATGCATTAAAGGAAAGACTCTTTCCTTTGTCAAGGGTGATAACTCCGAACATCTATGAAGCATCTGTCCTTACAGGAATAAAAGTGGAAGATAAAAATGATATGAAAGAGTCTGCAAAGATGTTGAAAGATATGGGTGTGGAAGTAGTCGTTATTACAGGAGGTCATTTAGAAGATACAGCACTTGACCTCTATTATGACGGAGATTTTCATTATCTCAAAAGCAAAAAGATAAAAGGTGAATATCATGGCACAGGTTGTGCCTTTTCATCGGCAATTACAGCCTCACTCGCCAATGGTAAAGAACCTCTTGAATCTGTTAAAAAGGCAAAAGGATTTATCATTAAGGCTATAAAGAAGGCATATCACCCTGGTAAGGGAATGGCATTGCTTTATATATGATTAGAAATGCAATTATCTGTTTAATTTTTTTAAGCCTTTTTTCTTTTGTTATAATAGGATGCGATAAGCCACAGGTTACAGATCAAGATTCCTTAGAAATTGATGTCTCTCAGGAGCCCTCACAGAGCAAATATACCTCTGACTTTAAAATAATAAGGAAAACCAAAGATTATGAATTTGTCATCACACCTGTTGCAGAGTATAAGATATCTGCTATCGTGGTAGGTAAAAAATCTTATAATGATGGATGGCATTCAGAGATAGCACCTCTTGACCTTGTACTTGCCTGGGGCAAGCTCGCAGAAACTGAAACTAATAAATACATAACTTTCAGTCAGAGTAACAGGTGGTATTTCTATGAATATAAAGAAAACTGCCCATTTAACAACAATTATATAGCGACACATTCTGCGAATAACCATATCATCCCTGCTGATGAGAACATTTTCAAAGCGATAAAGGCTATTAAAAAGAAGGAAAAGGTTTATCTTGAGGGATATCTGGTAAATGTATCAGGGAGTTATAGAGGCAGAAATTTCTGGTGGAAGAGCAGTTTAACACGCAAGGACAGCGGTGATGGTTCATGCGAAGTCTTTTATGTGAAGAAGGTTAAGATTGGAACAGATGTTTATGAATGAGATGTCATATCGATATCTCTATAATCTTCTGTTTTGATTTAAATCCACTTATAATAACAATCTGAGACTTGGGCACATTGAAATATTCTGAAAGTAACTCTATTACAGCCTTGTTTGCTTTACCTTCCTTTGCAGGTTCTTTTACATAAACATTAAACACATCTCCTGCTTTCTCAACCTTTTCCTCCTTCATATTAGGCTTAACCCTGACTGAGATCTTCATCTGGATATCCCTATTTGATGTTTATCCTAAGAGGGAGATTCAGGGTCGCAAATCTTTCTTCCTTTAACTCCCTGATTTTTTTAATGTATTCCTGTGAAGTGTATCATTTCTGTCGAGAAAATCTACCATTACATTTGTATTATATGTGGTCAATTATTACTGAATATACTTTTCAATAACCTCTATTGCCCTGTCAACAGCTCCTGAGTTTTTATTATATAATTGCTGTGCCTTCAAGCCCATATCTTTTGCCTTTTCTGGTTTAAGGAGAAGCCCTTTTAATGCTTGATAAAGCCCTTCTTCATCAACTTTTAGAGCTCCTCCTTCTTTATAGAAATCTTCAATAAATGGAAAGTTCTCCATATGAGGTCCACATATTATAGGTTTTCCCCAATATGCTGGTTCCAATGGATTTTGCCCACCATGTCCCTTAAAACTTTTGCCTATGATTGCGATATCTCCTACTCCATAAACTGATGATAGTTCACCAACAGAGTCTAGGAGTATGATAATTCCTTTAAGAAATTCGGATTTCGAAGTTCGGTGTTCGGGATTCAAAATGATCTGTTTTTCATTGAATGCTGAACGCCTCACATAAGATAATCCCTTTGTTTTTAGCAACTCTTCTACTTCATTAAATCTTTCAGGGTGTCTCGGTGCAAGAATAAGATTAAGGTCAGAAAAATCTTTTTTTAGTTTTAGAAAAACATAAGTAATTAATTCTTCTTCTCCTTCATGCGTACTGCCTGCTATAAGGACTGGTCCTTTTATCTTCTCAGTCCATTCAGGAATCTTTGAAGGCGGTTTTATATCAAACTTAAAATTACCAAGAACCTTTATCTTTCTGTCATCAACACCTATACTCCTAATCCTCTCTGCATAAATTTCAGACTGCATACACAGGAGATCCATATTGGAGAAAACTTTCTTCATAAAGAATGAGACCTTTTTATATCCTTTAAAGGATTTTTCAGATATCCTTCCATTCAATAAGATCACAGGAATTTTAAATTCTTTCGAGACCCTGAAAAGATTGGGCCATAATTCAGTCTCCATGATTATAAGCAAGGATGGTCTTATTTTTTTAAAAAGCCTTCTTAAGATAAAAGTAATATCAAAAGGCAGATAGAAGACTACTGTGCCCACTGGCACTTTCTCTTTTGCAACTTTCTGTCCTGTATAAGTAATTGTTGAAAGGAGTAAATTCTTTTCTGGATATTTATCCCTTAGTTTTTTAAGAAGAGGTATTGAAGCCATGACCTCACCAACAGATACAGCATGAACCCAGATATGTGAGGCGTTGTGCGTTATGCGATGTGCGTAAGGAGTGAGGCTTTTTGGGTTAATAGAACCAAATTTTTCTCTGAGCCATCTTTTTCTGAGATCCTTTGGTCTTTTCAGATATTGGAAAGGCAATAAAAAAAATAAGATAGTACAGTAAAAGAGAGTATAAAAAAAATACATTTTTACTTGAATTTAAAATTCAAAATATAAATTCAAAATTCTAAAAAAATTAAATTTTAGAAAACACATCCTGCGTACTGAACTGGAGCTCATATAGCCTTCTATAGATACCACCAGCACTTATGAGTTCTTCATGAGTTCCTTCTTCAGCAATTCTTCCCTTTTCAAGAACAATAATCCTTGTTGCACGTCTTATCGTAGATAGCCTATGAGCAATCACAATTGTTGTCCTATTTACCATAAGATTTTCGAGCGCCCTCTGAACTTCTTTCTCAGATTCAGTATCAAGGGAAGATGTTGCCTCATCAAGTATGAGTATTGGTGGATTCTTAAGCAACGCACGTGCAATTGACAGTCTCTGTCTTTCGCCGCCTGAAAGCCTTACCCCTTTTTCTCCTATGACTGTTTCATACCCTAAAGGTAGCTCTATTATAAAATCATGGGCATATGCAGCTTTTGCAACACTGATGATCTCATCATCTTTAGCCCCGGGTCTTCCAAAGGCTATATTATTCTTAACTGTATCATTGAACAGAATGACATCCTGACTCACAACCCCTATTTGATCCCTTAAAGACTTTAGAGTCGCTTTTGATATATCAATATTGTCAATAAAGATCGCTCCTTTTGATGGATCGTAAAACCTTGGCAGGAGGTCAACGAGAGTCGTCTTTCCAACTCCGCTTTTACCAACAATAGCAACAATCTCACCTCTCCTTATGGTCAGGTTAATATCCTTTAATACCTCATGCTTGATATACGGATAATGAAAAGATACATCTTTGAATTCTATCTTCTCACGTATAGCAGGCATAGAAACATTTCCTTCTTTTTCTATCTCCTTTCCTTCAACCTCTGCTATTCTTTCGAGAGATGCCCTTGCCTGTTGAATACCATTATTAACTCCTGCAAGTCTTCTGGCTGGTGTATAGACCATAAATATTGCTGCAAGGAAGGAAAAAAATTCACCCGGTGTCATCGTCCCCTTTATCACAAGTCTTCCACCATACCAAAGTACAAATGCAGTGCCAAGACCTCCAACAACCTCCATGAATAAAGAGGTAAATTCTACAAGTCGCTGGGATCTCATAATCTCTCTGTAAAAATCCTGGTTTTTACCTTTGAATCTGCGAATTATATCTTCTTCTCGGTTAAAGACCTTTATCATCTTGATACCACTAAAACTCTCTGTGAGATATTCTGTTATAACAGATATCTTCTGCTGGACTTTCTTGCTAACCTTTTTTAATCTCTTACCGATCCTTCCTGCACCGTAAAATGCTCCGGGTAGTACTGTAACAGCTAAAAGCGCTAAGTCCCACTTTCTATAAAAGGCAACACCAAGTAGAGCGATTACAGTCATGCTTTCTACAAAAAGATCCTTGATAGTATATCCCATTAATCCTTGTAAACTTCCTATGTCATTTGTTACTCTGGATAGAATTGCTCCTGTAGATTCTTTTTTATAATGTCCTATTGGAAGGTATAACAATTGTCCAAATAGTCTATTCCTCATATCTCTTACAACCTTTGCTCCTACTGAACGCATAAGATATGACTGAAAAAAAGAGAATGTTCCCTTTAGAACATAGAGCACAAGGACAGCAATTGGTAGAACAGCAAGGAGTCTCTTATCTTTCTGGAGAAAGATACCATCGAGTGCAGGTTTTACAAGCCATGCAATTCCTCCATTTATTCCGGATACAATAATGCTCAAAATACCAGAAAGAAAAATTCTCTTCCAATAAGGCTTGACCAGCACCATTATCTTTTTAATCGTCTCTATTGTTCCCATCCTGTCATCTCACCTATAATTTCACAGACCCTTTTTGAGGCATTAAATCCAAAGAAAAGACCTTTTATCTTTTTGAATTGGTTAATCATCTTTTCTCTATAACCTTCATCGAATATAATCTCTTTAAGCCCTTTTATTATATCCTTTGCATTTGCATTTTGCTGGAGAAGCTCAGGAACTGTCTCTTCCCCAGACAAGATATTAACAAGACATATATATTTTAAATCAATTAACATTTTTCCAAAAAAATAAGAGATAGGAGAAAGTTTATAAATTACGACCATCGGGACTTCAAGAAATGCAGCCTGTAGCGTAGCTGTTCCAGATGTAATAACAGCCATATCAGAGGCAGCAAGCACCTGAATAGTCTCCCCCTTTTTTATAATAGCCCCTTCCTTTCTAAGTTCATCAAGATATTTACTATATCTTGTTTCAGTAATATTCAGGCTAAGTGGGATACAGAACTGGAAACCTCTAACTGAATTTATCTCAGGGTCATTCTTGAAAGTTTTTATCACGTCTATCATTAGAGGAAGGTGTCTCTCAAGTTCATGATGCCTGCTTCCTGGAAGAAGTGAAAGAAGAGGTCGGGTTAGATCAAAACCTAAAATACCTTTAAAATAAGTTCGAAATCTTGGATCTAGGTTAGCAAGTAACGGTTTCGAATAGAGATTACCGGTCACTGGACTCTTGAGAATAGGTCTTTTAGATGGCAAATGACCATCGATTTGTGACTTTAAAATGTCTTCAATCTCCTCTAAAATGGGGTGCCCTACAAATTCACATCTGACACCAGCTCTTTTGTATATCTCCTCTTCAAAAGGAAGTATAACAGCCATCCTGTCGACGAGACTTGCTATCTTTTTTACTCTCCCTTTTCGCCATGCCCAGACCTGTGGACTAACATAATAAAGTATCTTTATATTTTTTGCCTTTGCAAAACTTGCAACCCTTATATTGAAATCAGGGAAGTCAATCAGGACAATTAAATCAGGCATCAATTCTTTTATAGCCTTTCTTGTTTTATTTAGCGCCAAATTTATCTCTTTAAGAGATGAGAATAATTCAGAGATCCCAAAAGCGCTCGAAATTCCTGAAATAAGCTCTACACCAGCATTCTTCATTTTTTCACCACCAATACCCACAATGTGGACACCAGGATATCTTTTCTTTAACTCTCTTGCCAGTAGATAGCCATATAACTCACCTGAGCTTTCTCCAGTAACTATCATGAGTGTTTTCATTTACCTGATTCTTGATCTATTATTTGGCAGATACAGTGTTTGAGCAAATTTATCATGAAAGCTTTCGGTATGCCTCGGAGGCATGATGTATCAAGCCAGGAATAAGCAAGAATATTGAATCCGCCAATTATCTTTAAGTTTATGGAATAAATAAGATAAAAAACTTTGCATAGATTAAGCAATGGTGTTGATTGTTTTTGCTATTTTCTCAATCAATGATTCCTCAAGTTCAGGATAGATTGGTAATGATAGGACTTCTTTAGCTATTTTTTCAGTAACAGGAAAATCACCTTTTTTATATCCCAAAAAACTAAGTGCATCTTGAAGATGCAATGGCACAGGATAGTATACAACTGATGAGATTCCCATCTCCATTAATTTCTTCTGTATCGTATCTCTTTTGTTACTCCTAATAGTATACTGATGGTAGACATGATAAGCCCCTTTCTTTTCAACAGGACACTTTACCTTATCAGAGAGAAGTTCAGTATAAAGAGCTGCCTTTTTTCTTCGTGCGAGGTTGTATTCATCAATATATTTAAGCTTAACAAGCAGGATACCTGCCTGTATCTCATCAAGCCTGCTATTAAACCCGACACTTTCATGGATATATGAACTTCTTGAACCATGGTTTCTCAGTCTCCGTAATTTATCAGCTATCTCTTTATCTTTTACTGTAATTATCCCTCCATCTCCGTATCCACCAAGATTTTTACTTGGGTAGAAACTGAAACATCCTGCATCTCCAAAACTTCCTGCTTTTCTGCTATTTATTCTCGCTCCAAAAGATTGTGCACAATCCTCTATCAACTTGAGACCATAATTATTTGCTATTTCTGATATCTTTTCCATATCTGCCATGTGACCAAAAAGGTGAACAGGAAGGATTGCCTTTGTTTTACTTGTTATCTTTGATTCTATCTGACTTGCATCTATATTGAAAGTTTCTGGCTCAATATCTACAAAAACAGGTATAGCACCTGTATAAAGTATTGCCTCAACTGTCGCAAAAAAGGTGAAAGGTGTGGTTATAACTTCATCTTTCTCACCGATACCCATTGCTTTTAATGAAAGATGGATCGCATCAGTTCCAGAAGCAACACCTACTGCTTCTGATGCGCCATTATATTCAGCGATCTTTTTCTCAAATTCAGACACCCTCGGTCCAAGGATAAATTGACCACTTTCAAGTATATCTGATATGACCTGTAATATTTCTTCCTTAATAGAATGAACCTGCACTTTCAGATCCACCATAGGAACTATTTTTGGACTGTAGAGTTTTGCCATCTTTTCTTTTGTTATTACTTTTGCCACTTTTTATCCCTCTCTTTTCTTAATTATTTCTGTTATATAAAGGACCATCTGAAGGGCATTCCTTGCCTCAACAGCAGATACTTTTGGTCTCTTTCTTTCCTTAACACAATAAATAAAATCTATCAATTCTTCTCTCAAGGGTTCTATATTATCAAGTTTTATATTATCAGAGTACAAGCCATTATCAGTCTTCCGATAATGATGCACCTCATTATTTTGGAAATCAATTGAGATGCAGGAGTTTTTTTGATAGGCTGTGAGCATCCGCTTTTTTTGCTGTGAAAATCTGTTTGTTTTAAGGACTGCTACAGATCCATTCTCAAATTCAATCCATGCCTTTGCTACATCTATCTTATCAGTAACTACCTTTGTTCCTATTGCCCGTATATCTCTTATAACAGCCTGATTCATTATAGAAAGAACTATATCAGCATCATGAATCATCAGGTCAAGTGTCACATCAACATCAATTCCCCTGCCTAAAAAAGGGGATAGCCTTTCTGTCTCTATAAATTCTGGTTTGATTATAAGTTCTGATCCTTTAATAAAGGCTGGATTATATCTTTCAAGATGACCTACTTGTAAAATACATCCGTTCTTTTCTGACTCAGCAATAAGTTCATCAGCCTCTTTGATATTGTCTGTTATTGGTTTTTCAATAAGTATATCTTTCTCTGCTCTCAGGCATTCAATAGCAACATTATAGTGAGTTGTTGTTGGAGTAACAATACTAAGGGCATCTACTAATGGCAGGATTTCTCTGAAATCAGAATATGCATTACATCCAAAACTTTCTGCAAAAATACCAGCTCTATACTCATCGATGTCAGCAATCGCTACAAGCTCAACATCTTCCATCTCTGAATAAATCCTTGCGTGATGTTGTCCAAGATACCCAACTCCAATAACACCTACTTTAACAGACAAAATTCCTCCTATTCATTAAATGAACTTACAGGTTAAAGTGAGTTTGTGACCTGTTTTATTTCTTCCAGTTTTCTAAATGCCTTCCCTGAATCAATCGCATCCTCTGCGATTAAAAGGGCTGTTTTGAAATCTTCAGCCTTACCTGCAACTATAAGGGCTGCAGCAGAGTTTATCAATACTATGTCCCTTTTTGGTCCTTTTTCACCTTTCAGGATAGAAAGGGTTATCGCTGCATTCTCTTCCTTATTGCCGCCACGAATCAATTCAATCCTGTTCCTTTTGATGCCAAAGTCTTCTGGCGCAATAAAGAAGTTCTCCACCTTGTCGTTTTTCAACCTTGAGACCTTTGTGACATCTGAGATGGTTATTTCATCAAGTCCATCTTTTCCATGAATAACCATCGCATCAATTGCACCAAGGTTATAAAGAACCTTTGCAAGCATGTCGGTGAGGCTATCTTCAAACACACCCATGAGTTGTCTTCTGGCACCAGCAGGATTAGTAAGTGGACCAAGTATATTGAAGATAGTCCTGATACCTATTTCTTTTCTTGGATTTATAGCATATCTCATAGCAGGGTGAAAGAGCGGGGCAAAAAGAAAACCGAAACCTGTCTCAAAGAGACACCTCTCGACCTTCTCAGGTGAAAGATCTATCTTCACACCAAGTGCCTCAAGTAAGTCTGCACTACCTGACTGACTCGATACAGAACGGTTTCCATGTTTTGCAACAGGAACTCCACAAGCTGAGACGACAATAGCTGTAGTTGAAGAGATATTAAAAGTGTGCGACATATCTCCTCCAGTGCCACAAGTATCAAGGACATCTTCAGGGGCATTGATTGTTATCGCCTTTTCCCTCATAATCCTTGCTGCTTCAGTTATCTCATCAATAGTCTCACCTTTCATCCTTAAACCTGTAAGAAAAGCCCCTATCTGAGCATCTGTAGCCTTACCCTCCATAATCTCCTTCATACATTCGGCAATCTCTGCCTCAGATAAGTTTATGCCTTGTGCTAATAAATTTATAGCCTCTTTAATCATAGTTTATTCTTTTTCATGCATATTTTAGTTTTAGGAAGTTTCTTAAAAGGTCCTTTCCAACCTTTGTTAAGATTGATTCAGGGTGAAATTGAACTCCTTCAATAATAAATTCCTTATGCCTTACCCCCATAATCTCGTCCATATCTGTCCATGCAGTTATCTCAAGACAATCTGGAAGACTTTCTTTTTTTATGACAAGGGAATGATATCTTGTTGCCTCAAATGGATTTGGGAGCCCTTGAAATATTGTCTTACTATCATGGAATATCATGGAGGTCTTTCCATGCATAAGACGGGGCGCCCTTATTATCTCTCCTCCAAAGGCTGCACCAATTGACTGGTGCCCAAGACATACACCTAATATAGGAATCTTTCCTGCAAAATATCTTATCAGTTCCACAGAAATACCAGCCTCCCTGGGTGTACATGGACCAGGCGAGATGACGATCCTCTCAGGTCTTAATTTTTCTATCTCATGAATTGTAATCTTATCATTTCTGAAGACCTTGATATCCTCCCCAAGTTCGCCAAGATACTGTACTAAGTTATAAGTAAAAGAATCGTAATTATCAATCATCAATAACATAAAATCGCCAATCTCCAATAATCAAATACCAAATAAACTCTAATAACCAAAAACCAATTTAAAAAATAGTCTGGAACTTGAAATTTGTTCATTCGATATTTAATTTAACTCTGTTTCAGCCATCTCAACAGCCCTCATCATGCCCATTGCCTTATTGACTGTTTCTGCATATTCTCTTTTAGGAACTGAGTCAGCCACTATCCCAGCACCTGCCTGGACGTAAACTTTATTGCCTTTTATAACAAGGGTTCTTATCGTGATACATGTATCCATATTCCCTGAAAAACTGAAATATCCTACGGCTCCTGCATATGGACCTCTCCTCGTTGGTTCAAGTTCTTCTATAATCTCCATTGCCCTCACCTTTGGTGCACCTGTTACTGTGCCGGCAGGGAAACATGACCTCAAAACATCAAAGGCATCCAAACCATTCCTGAGGTCTCCCTGAACATTAGATACAAGATGCATGACATGGCTATACCTTTCAACAGTCATCAACTCAGTTACATTTACTGAGCCTATTTCTGCAACCCTTCCAACGTCGTTCCTACCGAGGTCAACGAGCATGATATGTTCAGCTCTCTCTTTGGGATCCTTTTTAAGGTCTTCCTCAAGTGACCTATCCTCCTCTTCTGTTTCCCCTCTTTTGCGTGTACCAGCAATAGGTCTTAAGATTATCTTCCTACCTTCAAGTCGCACGAGTATCTCTGGAGATGACCCTGCAATCTTCGTATCACCAATATCAAGATAATACATATACGGAGAAGGGTTTATTACTCTCAGTGCCCTGTATATATTAAAAGGTACTCCATTAAAATCTCTTTCAAAACTCTGTGAAAGGACGACCTGGACAACATCTCCGGACATTATGTATTCTTTTCCCTTGAGAACAGCTCCTTCAAATGCCTCTTCCGTAATAAATGATGATGAAAAACCTGAAGGGTTCTGCCTAATATCCAGTCCTTGTTTTTTTGATTCTCTACTGTTTGCTTTCTGCTCTCTGCTCTTCAGCCCTTGCCTCATTTTTGAACTTTTCAATTTTTGTATAACATATCTTATTCTGCTTGATGCTTCATGATAAGCATCCTCAGGATCTTTGTCTTCAAGGCATGCGATAGAGACGATCTTTATCTTCTGTCTAAGACTATCAAATATAAGCAAAGTATCTGTAACCATAAAGAACATATCAGGGAGGTCTAATCCTGGTTTTTTTTGGTCAGGAATCCTTTCAAAAAATCTGACCATGTCATATCCCAGATATCCGACAAGACCACCGTAAAATCTCGGAAGATCTCTAATATCGACAGGTTGATAAGCAGTAACCTCTTTCTTGATTATTTCAAGAGGGTCTTCCACCCTGAATCTCTTTAGACCCTTCTTTATATCCTTTATTTCGACCTTGTTACCCCAGCTCTTTATAATTCTTGACGGTCTTGAACCCAGAAAAGAATAACGTGCCCATTTTTCTCCTCCTTCAACACTTTCCAACAAAAATGAGGGACTCCCGCCGAGTTTTAGATAAGCAGACACAGGAGTATCCATGTCTGCAAGTATCTCATCGTATACAGGGATGAGATTGCCTTTAGTTGAAAATTCTATGAACTCTTCAAAATCAGGGTATAACATGTTGACAAATCACGCATTTTTTCATTATTATTCAGCTATAATCCATTATAGCCTATTGTTTCAATATAAGTTAATAGTGACGTGTTACAAGTTATTAGTTGAAAGGTTTTTAACTTTCAACTTTTTCACTTTATTGCTTATAGCTTTTAAATGCGGGTGTAGCTCAGCTGGTAGAGCACGACCTTGCCAAGGTTGGGGTCACGGGTTCGAATCCCGCCACCCGCTCTATAACGACAGTTGTCAGTGAACAGTTATCAGTTAAAAAAGAATTTAAACTAATAACTGACAACTATTCACTAATCACTGTAATTAATGGCGGCGTACCCAAGTGGCTAAGGGAGAGGTCTGCAAAACCTTTATGCAGCGGTTCGAATCCGCTCGCCGCCTCCATTGAAAGGTTTATAGATAATATAGAGTTTCATCTCTTTCAGGAGGCTTTCTCTTTGTTCTTGTAACGCTCTTCGGAGTAGTATCTAAAAAATCCTCTTCATTTAAGATATCTCCCATCTCTTCTTCTATCTTATCAGGGTCCTCACCTGCTTCCATCCGCCTTAATGCCTCTTCCATCCCAGAACCGAGTCTTAGACCTGCTGTATCTATCAATTTCCGCATAAGATAAGCAGCCTGCCTTGGGTCATCTTCATTAACATCTTTGACTTCTTTCTCTAATAAAGACATAGCTTTTTGTATTTTTGATTCATCTAATTCAGGCATACCTGTTTCATCTTTTTCTTTTGCACCTTTAAGAACTGAAAATCTTGATATAACACGCTCAAGTGGTCCTTTTTTACAGCGAGGGCAGAAAGGCTTTTTTTCTGTATTAACAAGCATAGAAAAAAAGTTGAAGATTGTATTACACTCAGTGCAATAGAATTCATAAATAGGCATGATTACCTCCTGCAAAAATACTTTCAGATATATTTTATACCAGAGAATGTTTAAAAATTAATTATGAGAAAGAGAATGTATTGCCTAAAAAACCGATTTTGTCTAATATATTTTTTATGATACTGCACTTTCTGTGCATCTTGATATTCATACTCCATTGTTCAGTTGCTTATTGTGAATGGATAGATGGAAAGGCACTCCTAAAAAAAGGTAAAGAAGAACTGAATGAAAAAAGATATGAAAGTGCTATTAAAAACCTTTCTGAAGCAGAGAAGGAATTCCCTGTTCTTGGAGATTATGCCCTCTTATGGCTATCTCAGGCATATCATGAAACAGGGAATTATGCTGAATCTCTAAAGACAATCCGAAAGCTGCTTGAAAGATATCCTGATTCTCCTATCAGAAAAAAGGCAAGAATAAAAGAGATTGAAGAGGCTGAAAAAGTTTCTGGAGAAGATGTTCAGCAGATGTTTGAATCTTTTCTTAAGGAATATCCAGCAGATACAGAGATTAAATATGCATTTGCGAGGTGGCTCAAGAAAAATGATAAACTGGGTCCTGCTAAATTACTTTTTAAGGAGATTTTCATAAGTGGCAATTCTTTTTCAGGGTTGGCTTACAATGAACTTTCTACTGATGATATCAGTGTGCAGGACCTGATTAAAAGAGCTTCAAATCTTATGGAACTTAGGGATTTCAAAAGTGCTGAATCTGATCTCAAGTCAGCACTGGAAAAAGATGATGGGTCGCTGAAAAATGAGATATTGAAGACTCTCGGTCTCTGCCTTTTCAAACAAAAAAGATATACTGAGGCAGCAGAATTGTTTGGAAAAGTAAATGAGAAATTCTGGAAGACATTATCAATTTTTAGATCAGGAGACAAAGAAGCATTGCCCCTTGCTCTTGAAGAACTCATAAAATCTGGTGATGAAAGAGCTGGAACAATACTTATTGCTATTGCTTCAGACAAAAGAAGGGATGGAGAGGTTGAAGAATCCCTCAAGATTTATCATGAAGTTCTGGAAAGATATCCATCAGTAGCAGAAGATGCTATGTGGGGGATTGGATGGACTCACTTTATTAAAGGTGATTATGAAAAATCAGCAGAGATATTCACTAAACTCTATGAGGATTATGGAGATAGCAGATATCTTTACTGGAAGGCAAGGAGTATCGAAAACACAGGAAAAGATGCATCAGATATTTACCTGAAACTTAAGAAAAAAGATACTGATTACTATAGTGTCCTGTCTTATCTAAAGACCGAAAAACCGCAAGAACAAACAAATACTAAAGAGATAAAAGTTGACTATAGATTTTCTGAAACCACAAACTTGTCAGAAAATACTATTGGATTAAAAAAATTTGAACGTATAGAGGCTCTCCTTGAGTTAGGTTTGTCAAAAGAAGCTCTATCAGAGCTGATCTATATTTCAAAAAAGATAAACTCCTTAGAAGACATCTTGTATCTTGGCTCTAAATTCCAGACCCTTGGAGAATATAAGTATATCGTTAATCTATCTAAAAAGATTCCATATAATGATATCCTGCATCATATCTTTTATCCTCTTGCCTACTGGGATCTGGTTAATCATATCAGCCAGAGATATGACATTGATCCCTTTCTTGTAATCTCTATAATCAGAGAAGAAAGTATGTTTAATCCTGAAGCTAAGTCAGTAGCAGGAGCATTAGGACTGATGCAACTTATACCACAGACTGCGTTCTGGCTTGGTAAAAACCTTCAGCTGGGAATTAAGGATTTATCACAGATATATGATGTAAAAAACAACATTTCACTCGGTACGTACTATTTGAGTATTCTAAAAAAAGAATTCGGTGATAATGCTTATGTCATAGCTGCATATAATGCAGGAGAAGAGAGGGTTAGAAAGTGGTTTCAAAAAGGAAATTATAAATCTTTTGATGAATTTATAGAAGATATTCCTTTCTATGAGACGAGAAACTATGTCAAAAAAGTCATGACAACAATGTATTTTGGATATAAAAGGCATTTAATGAAGAAAGATTTAGTGAAAGTTTCTAATCAAAATCTATAGACTTTCATATAAAACTTTGGTATCTTAATACACTATGGTTTCAGATAAAACCCTCTTTGATGATGAGCAGTCTATTGAAAAATCAAAAAAGAGAAAGGAGGGCATACCCTTGGAAAGGCTCAAAAATCTTGAGGATAAGATTTCCGCAGCAATTGAAAAGGTCAAATCTCTTAAGGATGAAAAGTTACTCTTACAGCGCAAGGTAAGAGAGCTTGAAGAACTTCTTGATGAGAGAAATCAGGAGATAGAACATTTGAGAGCAGAAAAGAGTATGGTTAAAAGCCAGATTGAAGAACTCCTTTCTGAGCTTGATCTGATTGAATCAGAAAAAGAATAACTATGGGAAGTGTGGAAGTCTATATTCTTGGGCAAAGATATACTATAAGAGGTGATGCCCCGGAAGAATATATAAGACAGCTTGCCACCTATGTTGATGAAAAATTAAAGGAAGTCTATAAAACAATACCAAATATAACCCCTGTTAAAGCATCAATTCTTGCTGCTTTAAATATAGCAGATGAGCTTTTCAGGACAAAGAATGATCAGGAAAAGCTCGCACAATTTATTGAAGATAAAACAAATAAACTTACCGCATTATTTGATTGATTTCTTTTAAAATTTTTTCTGAATCAATGCCCCCTGCAGGAGTCGAACCTGCGACACCAGGTTTAGGAAACCTGTGCTCTATCCTTCTGAGCTAAGGGGGCGTAGTGATGACAAGGAATTATAACATTTACAATAATGAAATCGTAAATTGATCTTTAAAAAGATTATGAAACTCTTAAATATTTGCCCTGATAGATGTCTTTATATTCAAGTCTCTTTTCTATATCCCTTAAAATCTCATTTCTTCTTTTCCCCCATTTAGGAGCTATAAGCAGTCTATCAGGCGCAGTAGCGAAGAGCCTCTGGATTACTATCTTTGGAGAAAGTCTCCCTATAAAATCAGTGATAAAATCAATATATTCATCATATCCAAAAATATGGAAAGGTTTTTCTCTATATATAAACTCTAATGGGGTATCTTTTATCACCTGAAGGTGGTGTATCTTCAAAAAATCAATCCCGATTCGGGAGACTTCATCAGCAATTGAAAGCATCTCTTCTTTTGACTCTGTAGGGAAACCAACAATAATATGTGAACCTATATATATACCTTTGCCCTTTGTCATTTCGATAGCATTGAGAAAAGTATTGTAGTCGTGTCCACGATTTATGAATTCAAGAGTCTTATCATACATAGACTGCATTCCATACTCAATGAGAATGAAATAACTTTTTGCAAGTTCTTTAAGGAGCGAAATCTTATCATAATCAACACAATCAGGTCTTGTTCCGATTGCAAGTCCTATAATTGAAGGTTCAGAGATGGCTTCATTATAAAGTCTTTCCAGCACATCAACAGGTGCATATGTATTAGTATACGGCTGAAAATATACAAGGAACTTCTCTGCCTTATACTTTTTTTTTATCTGAATGATTCCATTTCTTATCTGTTCTTTTAGAGACAAGTATGGTTTACTTGAGATAGGTCTGAAACTATCATTATTGCAGTAAATACATCCTGTCCTGCTGATCGTGCCATCCCTATTCGGACATGAGAAACCTGCATCAACACTGACCTTATAGACAGAAGTGCCAAATTTTTTCTTCATGTAGTTACCGAAGGAATTATATCTTTGGTGCATACTCAATTATTTGTCTTTGCTTTTATTTATGTCAATCAACCTCTTCTTTATCTCCTCCCAATCTTTTACTTCTACTGCTTCTTCTGCTTCCTCAAAGCTGAAGGCAAGAGGTTTGTATTCTTTTGCAGAGTTAATCACTTCAGTACCTCCTATTACTGCTTTAATTCTGAATCCCTTTTCAACAAACTCAGTAAATACAATACCCTGTTTCCATGGAATCAGTGGTAAGTTAGGAAATCCATTTTTCTTCAACCATTCCTTTATAATATTTATATTCAGGGGACCTGTTTTTAGAAGGACAACAGGAAACCTCCTGTTGATTTCCTTGATGGACTCTTGGCTCCCTTTCCTTGGTTTATTTGAAAACCTCTCAAGAATGCTACCTTCTAAATCAACAAAGACGATACCAGACCCTTTGCTAATACAGAGAAGTAATCCTTTTCCTTCTTCTTTTTCTGTCCTTACACTAATTTGGTATCTACCTGATTTAAATGGTATAAACTGCTTAAAGGCAAAGCCATCTCCACCTGTCAGACTTTTCCCAATGGTCTTTCCATTGACAGAGAATTCAACTACCTCACCACCTTTTTTGAAAAGTCTTCCTTTAACTTCGGCATTGAGCATAACTTCTTTGCCTGCTGGAGAAACAATGTCATAAACAACTATATCTGACAGAGCTTTACCAGGAGATAAAAATAATAAGATAACACATAAAGTTGTGCTTATCAGGTATCCGATCATGTAGTTACTTCTGCCAGATCCATTAATTTAACTCAATAGTGTCCAAAGTGTCCAAACGAGATATAGCTTTTATTTTAAACCAAAAATACATTCACATGACTCAGATTGTCTAAATCCACTACAAATAGAAACATTGCCTTAGAGAATTTAAATAATAATCTTTATTGTTTTCCTTCTTGACACATTTCAGTATAAATCTTCTACAGAGCTCTACGCAATCCTTTCAAGCCTTTCAGGTCTGCCTATAAGGCAGGATATTGCTGTCACAGGTTCTGTAAACCAGAAAGGAGAGATTCAACCTATCGGCGGTGTTAACCAGAAGATTGAAGGATTTTTTGATGTATGTAAGGCAAAGGGTTTAACCGGGACACAGGGAGTGGTGATTCCATTCCAGAACATAAGGAACCTTGTACTCAGAGAAGATGTAGTCAAGGCAGTACAAGATGGAAGATTTCACATTTATGCAGTTAAGAATATAGATGAAGGCATTGAAATCCTTACCGGTGTTCCAGCTGGAGAAAAAATGCCTGATGGTAGATACCCGGAAGGTACAGTAAATTATTTAGTAGATAAACGTCTCAGAGAATTAGCAGAAGGTGCAAAGGAATATTATGGACCTTCTATAGAAGGTAAATCATAAAATAATGTAAAATAGAGAATAATAAAAGATATTCAAAGATTGAAACTAATGTTTAAAAGACAGGTTATCAATCCAGAACATCCACTCAGGAAGCTTTTTAGAAAGGCTCTAAATTTTGGATTAAGTTATAATCCTTCAGACAAGACTGATGTCATTGATTATATTGAAGATCAAATATTATGCGAATTTATTCATATTGATAACCTTTATAAAATCAGGGATGCGACAGGTAAGAGTCTTGAAGACATAGCTGATATGCTATCTGAAGGTGATGTCCTTTTCAATGCAAAAAGTTTTTCAAGGGAATTTCAGGTTCATAAACACATAGGGGATTATACGCTTTTTATGCTCGGTTTATTCCCTGAATCTCTTTCAAGAAGAAAGGGTAAAGAGTTCATACTTGGGAATTTAATTATTCCAGGCGCAAGTCTTTCTGAACACTATATAATACAGGGTAGCAGGTCTTACCAGATTGCATCAGAGTTCACTAATAGAGAATTATTCTCTGAACTCTCTTCAAATTTCCTGCTTTATGTAAATATACTTGACCTTGTCAGGATTTATCTTGAATCTGTAAAAAATAAGGAGTTCCTCAAGGCAAAAGGGATAATAAGGGGAACAGATTAGAATTTTTTCTTTTTGATTTTTCTGATATATTTCGTTATTATCACCAGATGGAAACAAAAAAATTTATTGATGAATCAAATCTTTATATAATGAATACCTATAAGAGGTTCCCTATAGTCCTTAGAAAAGGAAGGGGAATGAAGGTATGGGGTACTGACGGCAGAGAATACCTCGATTTTGTAAGTGGAGTTGCAGTTAATATCCTTGGACACTGTCATCCAAGGGTGGTTATAGCAATACAGAAACAGGCTCAGAGACTTCTCCATGTATCTAATTATTATCATATAGTACCTCAGATAAGACTCGCAAAACTTCTTGTTCAGCATACATTTGCAGATAAGGTATTTTTCTGTAATTCAGGTGCTGAAGCTAATGAAGCAGCAATAAAACTTGCAAGGAAATATGCAAAAGAGAATATCGGTTCAGATCGATTTGAGATAATCACTGCAGAAAATTCTTTCCATGGTAGAACACTTGCAGCACTTACTGCAACAGGGCAGGAAAAGTTTCAGAAGGGGTTTGAACCATTGGTGCCGGGTTTCAAGTATGTCCCGTTTAATAATATTGATGCGATTCTGAAATCTATTTCAGATAAGACATGTGCAATAATGCTTGAGCCTATACAGGGTGAAGGAGGTGTTAGGATTCCCGATCCTGATTATCTAAAAGAGGTAAGAAAAATATGTGATGAAACCAATCTTCTTTTAATACTCGATGAAGTCCAGACCGGGATGGGCAGAACTGGTAAATTTTTTGCATATGAGCATTTCGGAATTACACCTGATATTATGACTATAGCAAAAGGACTTGGTGGTGGAACACCAATTGGTGCAATGCTTTCAACTGATAAAGTAGCATCAGCATTTCAGCCAGGTAACCATGCATCTACTTTTGGCGGCAATCCCCTTGTATGTGCTGCAGGAGTTGCAACCATAGAGACACTTCTTGAAGATGGCTTTATTCTGGATCAATGTAACAGGATGGGTGTTTATATGATGGAGAGACTCAGTTATCTCAAAGAGAAATTCCCTTCTATCATTACTGATATAAGAGGTATCGGACTTCTTATTGGCATGGAACTTAAAATAGAGTGTGAGCCTGTTGTAAATGCATGCCTTGAAATGGGGGTACTTACCAATTGTACGGCAGGGAATGTCTTGAGATTTATACCACCATTGATAGTTCAGAAAAAAGATATAGATTACCTAATCAATGTCCTTGAAAAAGTTTTTGGGAGATTAAACAGATGAAAAGAGACTTTCTAAGGCTTAGGGACCTTACATCTCAAGAAATAGAAAATCTTCTTAAAAGGGCGACAGAACTGAAATCAGGCAGAGATGTAAACAAATGTCCGTTGATTGGAAAAAGTATCGGGCTCATTTTTGAGAAGGCATCAACAAGGACGAGGGTCTCTTTTGAGGTAGGCATCTATCAGCTTGGGGGTAATTCTATCTATCTCAATCCAAATGAAATGCAGCTCGGTAGGGGAGAGACCATACAGGATACCGCAAAAACTCTTTCAAGATACCTTGACGCTATTATTATAAGGACATTCAGCCATAAGTCACTTGTAGATTTTGCCTCAAATTCTTCTATCCCTGTAATAAATGGTTTGAGTGATTTACATCATCCATGCCAGACACTTGCAGATATGATGACCATAATTGAAAAGAAAGGCACGCTTAGTGGAATAAAACTCACCTATATCGGTGATGGGAATAATGTTGCTAACTCTTTGATAGAAGCTGCCTCTTTGATGGATATAAATCTTTATATCTCATGTCCTGAAGGCTTTGAACCAGATGAAGATGTATTAAGAGAACAAAAGGCTTTATCAAAGAGTGAGATTAAGATAATAAGGAATCCAAAAGATGCTGTTATTGGAGCGGATGTGCTTTATACAGATGTCTGGGTCAGTATGGGACAGGAAAAAGAAGAAAGGCAAAGAAGGAAAAAGTTCAAAGGTTATCAATTGAATAGAGAGATACTTTCTCTTGCAAAAAAGGATGCGATCGTTCTCCACTGTCTTCCAGCACATAGGGGTGAAGAGATTACTGATGATGTAATAGATAGCCCTCAAAGTATAGTATTTGACCAGGCTGAAAATAGACTTCATACCCAGAAGGCTTTACTGGAATTTTTACTCTCATCCTAATCAATTCCAACTCTTTATTATTTCAGGATTTTAAATATATATAGATTTTATTTTCAAAATAATTTAAAATATATTTACCCCCATCCCCTTTTGGGAAGGGCAGGGTAAATATAAAGGACCCAAATACCCCTCCACGGGACCTTCTTTCCCCCAT
>JBNAVX010000036.1:0-23960 GCA_049700155.1 Thermodesulfovibrionales bacterium | reverse complement strand
ATTCAAAGGGGCAAGCCCCTTTGAGTTTTACGAAAACTGCCCTGCCATTCATCCCCTCAAATACTACATCTGCCAAAAATTTTATGAATAATATAGGCTAAGTCTGCGTTATACTAAAATTATGTTTAATGATGACACGATTGCTGCAATATCTACTCCACTTGGTGAAGGAGGCATAGGAATCATAAGGCTGAGTGGTAAAGACTCAGTATCAATTGTAGAGAAAATATTCTACTCGCCCAAAAATAGATTACTCAAAGATATACCTTCTCACAAGTTACTCTATGGTTTTATAAAGGATCCTTTAACAGGTGAAAAGATTGATGAGGTACTTGTTACGATTATGAGATCTCCTTATTCATATACTAAAGAAGATGTAGTGGAGATAAATTGCCATGGAGGTATGTTACCTCTTAGAAAGACCCTGGAATTAGTCCTTAAAGAGGGGGCAAGACTTGCAGAGCCCGGAGAATTTACAAAAAGGGCGTTCATAAATGGTAGATTAGACCTTAGCCAGGCAGAAGCAGTTCTCGACCTTATAAAGGCAAAAACTGATGAAAGTAGAAAAATTGCATTACAACAGCTTCAGGGTAATCTATCCCAAAAAATATCTATACTTAGGGACACTCTTAAAGAAATCTGTGCTAATATTGAGGCTTATATAGATTTCCCTGAGGATGATATAGAGACAACAACAATAGAAGAATTAAGAAAAACAATGAAAGATGTAAAAGTAGAACTTCTTAGCCTTCTTAAGACATATGAAGAGGCAAGATTTTTCAGAGAAGGGCTTTCAATAGCCATCATTGGAAGACCAAATGTTGGTAAATCATCCCTCCTTAATGCACTTCTCAGTAAAGACAGAGCGATAGTTACGCCTGTACCAGGCACAACAAGAGATTTAATAGAGGAGTATCTTAATATCAAAGGTCTTCCTGTAAGGATAATGGATACAGCAGGGATAAGAAAAGTTAAAGATATTGCTGAGAAAGAAGGAGTAAAAAGAAGCCTCAATAGTATTGAAAATGCAGACCTTATCATAGCTGTCTTTGACGGCAGTGAACAACTAAATGAGGAAGATTCAGAGGTGCTGGATAAGATAAAAGATAAGAATACACTTATTGTTATTAATAAGTGCGATTTACCTTCTGTTCTTGATGAAAGTGACTTTTCCCCGTATTTCTCTTCAAAGGTTCCTTGTATCCTTAGAATATCTGCGACCAGAGGAGATGGTATTGAGGAGCTTAAAAGTAGTATTTTTGATTCTTTTTTAAACAACTGGAAAGAAGTTAGAGATGGTGTCATTGTCACAAATATCAGACATAAGATTTCATTAGAAAATGCATTATCAGCTCTTGATAGGGCAATATCTGGTTTACAGGAAGATCTTCCTATTGAAATAGTTGCTTTTGAAATAAGAGATTCTCTTGATAGACTTGGCGAGATTATTGGAGCTGTGACAACAGAAGATATAATAGATAGTATATTCAAGAATTTCTGTATAGGTAAGTAGGGTATCTATCATTGCAAATATAAACTTTTACCATGTAAAATGAAAGTGGAAATAGATTTAGTCTGATATTAAATTCTTCACTCACAACTCATAACTAAAAATGCCGGTGTGGTGGAATTGGCAGACGCGCCGGACTCAAAATCCGGTCCCGAATCTTCGGGATGTGGGTTCGACTCCCACCACCGGCACCATTATTAGTTAATAGGTTTGGGTATTGAGTTTTGAATTCAAATTGACTGTAATGCTTAATTTTGTTTTACTAATAAATATTCACTAAGAACAGTAGCGCCTGTAGCTCAGCTGGATAGAGCAACTGCCTTCTAAGCAGTGGGTCAGGGGTTCAAATCCCTTCAGGCGCGTCAAAGCACAAGGGGGCTTTGCTCCCTTGAAACCCCAAAATATAGAAATTTTAAGTTACAATAATGGGGAGTTTGAGGTGCCTTGCCCCTCAAAGTTCTGGTGAGTGTAGCTCAATGGTTAGAGCACTGGACTGTGGCTCCAGGTGTTGGGGGTTCGAGTCCCCTCACTCACCCCAACCTAAATTTACTTTTAATTAGTAAAGCGCCTGTAGCTCAGTGGATCAGAGCATCGGCCTCCGGAGCCGAAGGTCGGAGGTTCAAATCCTCTCAGGCGCGAGAGAGGCAGAGGGCCGTTAGCTCAGCTGGTAGAGCAGCTGACTCTTAATCAGCGGGTCGCAGGTTCGAATCCTGCACGGCTCACCATATGCCGGTGTAGCTCAGCGGCAGAGCAGCTGATTCGTAATCAGCTGGTCGGGGGTTCGAGTCTCCCCACCGGCTTTTATATATTGTTTTTTACATGAAGCGTTCTTATCGTTCTTATAGAGTTGCATTCAGAACCCAAAGATGTCATTCTGGACTCTTTTTAGAATCTTCAGGGCAGGATTGTTTCGGAATATCAAAGATTAATAAAATACATTATGAAGGATAATAGATAATTTAATTCTCATCGGGTAGATTTAAGAAGAGAATTATTAGCCCATATTATTCATAAAATTCTTGGCAGATGCAGTATTTGAGCGGATTTAAATTCTTTCGAAGAAAGAATTTACCTCGGAGGCTCGATTCTAATCGAGCTGAAAATGAGCGAGAATACTGTTCTACCAATTAATCATAAATTTATGAATTAAGTGGGTTAGGAGATGCTGAAACAGGTTCACATGACAATTTAGATTCCATTACGGAAAAGATGATGCTTACATGGTCTGAATATTTATTGAAAATCATAGAAAAATCAAGTAAGATAAACCATTACTTCCTTTATTTGTAATAAAATGGACAAAGTAAGATGCTGGGAGATCTTCAGATGTAAAAAAGGGGAATGCCCAGCATATGAATCAAATAACCTCAGTTGCTGGCTTTTTTCAGGAACCCATTGTCGGGACTCAATTCAAGATAAATTTATTGACAAGATAGAAATGTGTATAGATTGTGAGGTCTTTAATAGAAATATCGATGTTCCAAGTATGAGAGATACCTGTGAAATCTTTAATGAACAATTAAAAGAATATAAACGTATTGTTGAAGAGAGAGATAAGGAGTTAGAGAATATTGGTATAGAGTTAGCAATAGGTCTATCTGAAGTCTTTGAGGCATTAAAAATGATCTCAGCAGGTGACCCTTTAGTTAGGATATCTGAGAGTTCAAATATTGAGTTGATTAGTAAGCTAAAACATCTTGTTAATTTAACTGCACAGGATATTGAAGAGATTGTTGAGCTGACACATGAATTTGCTATAGGACTTGCTGAACACTTTGATGTATTGCACAGGGTTTCAAGAGCTGAACTCAACTCTCGTGTCTCTGACGATTCCAAGAACGAGCTTTTAAAAGCTCTAGCAAAGGTAACGAACCAGATGATAGAAGGTGTCTCCAGAGAAATCAATGAACGTAGGAGGGCAGAAGAGGAACTTCGTCAGAGTGAAAACAAGTACAGGGTTCTGATTGAAAACCTACCACAGAAGATATTTCTTAAAGATAAGAATTTTAAATATGTTTCTTGCAATGAAAATTATGCCAGGGATCTGGGCATAAGTCCACAGGAGATAGTAGGGAAAGATGATTATGATTTCTTTTCTAAAGAGATTGCAGACAAATATTTAGCAGAAGATAAAAGGGTTATGGAATCTGGAAAGGCTGAGGAGATAGAGGATAAATTTATAAAAGATGGAAAAGAAAGATTTATAAAGACAATCAAGATACCTGTTAAAGACGAAGGAGGGAATATTGTCGGCGTCCAGGGGATCTTCTGGGATATAACAGAAAGAAAAAAGGCAGAAGAGGCACTACGGGCTTCTGAAGAAAAGTATAGGGTTGTATTTGAAACCACTGGAACAGCAATAGTAATAGTAGAGGATGACATAATATCTATGGTGAACACAGAGTTTGAAAAGCTATCAGGTTATTTTAAAGAAGAGGTAGAAGGCAAAAAAAGCTGGAGAGACTTTATAATTAAAGAAGATTTAGAAAGAATAGAGAAATTTTACCGTATGTACAAAGTTTCTCCAAGTGCTGTTCCAGATACTTATGAGGTCAAGGCGTGTGATAAATTCGGAAATATTAAAGACATTTTTATGAGAATTGCTTTGATCCCTAATACCAAAAAGATGGTGGTGTCTCTTTTAGATGTTACAGAACATAAGCGTGCTGAAGAAAATTTAAGGATATCCTTTAAAGAGAAGGAAATACTCTTGAGAGAGGTTCATCACAGAACAAAGAACAACCTTCAGGTTATTTTGAGTCTGCTTGACCTCCAGTCTCTAACCATCGGTGACAAGAAGATGTTAGGAGGCATAAAAGATATCCAGAATAGAATAAGATCAATCTCTTTGGTACATGAGAAGCTGTATCAATCGAAGGACCTCTCGAATGTAAATCTCAAAGATTATATCCAAGAACTTGCAAATGCACTCCTGAAAAGTTATGAAGGAAGCAAACACAGAATATCCTTAATACTTGATATTGATAATATCTTCATATCTCTTGATACTATTACCACATGCGGTTTGATTATAAACGAATTGTTGTCCAATTCACTGAAATATGCCTTCCCTAATAATAGAAAAGGTAAGATAAAATTAGCACTCCACTCAAAAGGTGACAGCGAAATAGAGCTTCGTATCAGTGACAATGGTATCGGTTTACCTGAAGGATTAGACTTCAGGAATACAAAATCACTGGGGTTAAAACTTGTTCAATGGTTGGCAGAAGACCAGCTGGAAGGAGAAGTGATATTGAAAAGAGAAAAAGGTACAGAATTCTTAATAAAATTTAGAGAATTAACAAAGAAATAATCAATATGGTAAGAAAAAAAACTGTAACAAAGACAAAGATATTAATAGTTGAAGACGAAATTATAACTGCTATGAGTCTAAAACAGTTATTTGAACACTGGGGTATAGGAAAATGTAAACAGGTATCATCAGGTAAAGAAGCTATTGAGATAACAAAAAGCGAAAAACCGGACATTGTCTTGATAGATATTCATCTGAAAGGGGAAATAAACGGAATAGAAGCGGCCAGACAATTACATACTATTTTCCATGTGCCTGTCATTTTTATTACTGGATATTCTGATGAAGAGACGATCAAAGAAGCGAAAAAGATAAAACCGGTTGGGTATTTTGTAAAACCCCTTGATTTTTATAAACTTAAATCTACAATAGAGTCAGTCGTCCATAAAGAGAAAAAGGGTTTAAAAAAGAAAGAGATTTAATGCCTGCCTGAAATTAAAACCTGCAAATAATACTACCCAAACAATCTAGCTTATATTATTCATAAAATTCCTGGCAGATGTAGTATTTGAGCGGATTTAAATTCTTTCGAAGAAAGAATTTACCTCGGAGGCTCGATTTTAATCGAACCTCCGAGAATGAGCGAGAATACTGTATTTGCCAATTACTTATTAATTTATGAATTAAGTGGGCTAAAATTAGTAATGTATAGCTTTTATTGGTATAATATTCTTTATTTAAGAACATAGGTGCTAAAAGAAGAGGATGGGAGAACTTAAAAGGCTTAGAAAAGAAATTGATGAGATAGATAACAGAATTCTTGAACTCCTTAATAAAAGGGCTGAGATTGCTATAGAGATTGCACATATTAAGAGAAGTGAGAATGCAAAGTTTTATTCTCCTGAGCGAGAAAGGGAGATTCTTGAAAGACTCACTTCAGTTAATAAAGGTCCTTTTCCGAATGATACCTTGAAGGTTATTTATAGAGAAATCCTTTCTGCATCCCTTTCTCTTGAAGAACCTCTCAAGGTTGCCTGTCTCGGACCACTTGCGACCTTCACACATCTCGCTGCATTAAGACACTTCGGTTCTTCAGCTTCCTTTTTGCCAGTAGAAAGCATTAAGGCTGTATTCGACGCTGTTGACTCTAAAAAGGCAGATTTTGGTGTTGTGCCTATAGAAAACTCAAATGAAGGAGTGATAAGTTCCACCCTTGATCTGTTCATGGACTATGACCTTAAGATATCTGCAGAGATTATGCTCGAGATAACTCATAATCTCCTTTCTAAGAGTGGTGATAAAGCAAGGATTAAGAAGGTATATTCAAATCCTCAGGCGACTGCACAGTGCAGAAGGTGGATAGAAACAAATCTTTCAGGGATTCCAATCCTTGAGACCACAAGCACTGCTAAAGCTGCAGAGATTGCGTCACAGGATGAAGAGGCTGCAGCGATAGCAAGTGAGGTGGCTGCAAAGGTATATGACTTGCAATTTGTGGAAAAGAATATAGGGGATAGCAAACACAATTATACAAGATTTCTTGTTATTTCCAAAGAATATCCTTCAAAAACAGGAAGGGATAAGACCTCTATTATGTTTTCCATTAAGGATAGACCAGGGGCACTCCATGATATCCTTGTGCCATTTAAAAAGGCGATGATCAATTTGACGAAGATAGAGTCAAGACCTTCTAAGAGGAAAGCATGGGAGTATATCTTCTTTGTTGATATGGAAGGTCACATTGATGACAAAAAAGTTCAAAAGGCAATTGATAGCATAAAAGATAACTGTCTTTATGTAAAGATTCTGGGTTCATATCCACATGGTGAAATCTAATGATCAGAGTACCTGAGTATATCTCGACCCTCAGACCTTATGTGCCTGGAAAACCAATAGAGGAGCTTGAAAGAGAACTTGGAATTAGGGACTCAGTAAAGCTTGCATCAAATGAAAATCCTGTTGGTCCTTCTCCGATGGCTTTAAAGGCTATTATAGATGTCTTGATGAATTCAAGCCCTTCTCTTAGTATCAACAGATACCCAGATGCAAGTGGGTACTGGCTTAAGAAAGAGATTTCAAAAAAGTTTTCAGTTTGCGAAGATGAGATTATTCTTGGGAATGGATCGAATGAACTTATTGATATTGCTGTAAGGACGTTTTTACAACCTGGTGATGATGCAGTTATGGCTAATCCTTCTTTCGTTGTATTCCCAATGTCTGTACAGGCATCGGGTTCCAAGCCAATTCAGATACCGTTGAAAAATTTTACACATGACCTTGAGGCAATGGCTGATGCTGTTACTGAAAGAACAAAGATGATATTCATAGCAAATCCAAATAATCCTACAGGTACAATAAACCGAAAAGGTGAATTTGAACGGTTTATGGATAAGATACCAGAAGGAATTTTAGTCGTGGCTGATGAGGCATATCATGAATATGTAACTGATCCTGATTACCCAGACAGCATGGAATATTTCAGGAAGGGAAGAGATATACTGATATTGAGGACTTTTTCCAAAATCTATGGTCTTGCTGGTCTGAGAATAGGTTATGGTATTGCAAGAAAGGATATCATCAAGGAGATGAATAAGATCAGGCCACCTTTTAATACAAGCATTTTAGCCCAGAATGCAGCTATTTATGCCTTAAGAGATGATGAGCATATAAGATATTCTAAAGAGATAAATGAGAAAGGAAAGAGCTACCTATACACAGAGCTAAAATCCCTTAATATAAGATTTGTTCCAACAGAGGCAAATTTTATTTATATACTCTTGGGATATGATTCTAATGTATTTTATAATGAAATGTTGAAACGAGGGGTAATTACTCGTCCTGTAGGACCTGGGGAGATAAGGGTAACGATCGGTCTTCCTGAGGAGAATGAGAGATTTATTGAAGCCTTAAAGAAAGTCATCAGTCATTAGACACTCAGTTTCTATAATAATGACTATTGACCTATGACCATTGACAAGTAATAGTTAAGTTTTTTCAAAGGTTCCCCTCTAAAAAGAGGGGTGTAGGGGTGTGTAATGAAAATCAGGTATAATCCACCATTGAAAATAAACACACCCCTCAGTCCCCTCTTAATAGAGGGGAAGAACAAGAATGAAAAAGTTTTCTGAGAAACTAAACTGTTACATTGACAATATAGGGAGGAGATAAATGGACATAATTGTTTTAAAACCAACTGCAACTGAAGAAGATATAAGGCGAATAGTAAGAAAACTTGAAAGCCGCGGACTTGGTGTGAACATATCAAAAGGGACTGAAAGGACAGTAATTGGGGTTATAGGTGATACCTCCAAAATAGGTGAGGAAGAAGAAGATGCTATAAGAGCAATGCCCGGTATTGAAGATGTGATGAGAATATTGAAGCCTTATAAGCTTGCGAGTAGAGATTTCAAGTCAGAAGACACGACTATTGATGTCAGGGGAAATATTATAGGCGGGAAAAAGATTCAGGTTATAGCAGGACCTTGTGCTGTTGAAAGTAAGACTATGATTATAAATATTGCAGAGAAGGTCAAGGAAGCTGGTGCATCTTTTCTTAGAGGAGGTGCATTTAAACCACGGACCTCTCCTTATTCATTTCAGGGTCTCGGAGAAGAAGGACTCAGATATCTTGCAGAGGCAAGGGAAAAGACAGGTCTTCCTGTTGTTACAGAACTGATGGACCCAAGAGATATTGAGATAGTCGTTAAATATGCAGACATTGTCCAGATCGGTGCAAGGAATATGCAGAATTTCAGGCTGCTCCTTGAAGTGGGTACCTGCGATAAACCTATATTGCTCAAGAGAGGTTTTTCAGCAACCATAAAAGAGTGGCTTATGGCTGCTGAATATATTATGTCGAAAGGTAATCAGAAGATAATCCTGTGTGAGAGAGGTGTTAGAACATTTGAGACAGCAACGAGGAATACCCTCGACATCAGCGCTGTACCTGTCCTCAAACAGCTTACACATCTGCCTGTTGTTGTTGACCCGAGCCATGGGGTCGGAAAGTGGGACCTTGTTGCTCCGATGTCAAAGGCAGCAGTTGCTGCAGGAGCTGATGGGCTTCTCATAGAAGTCCATATGAATCCGGAAGAGGCATTGTCAGATGGCGAGCAATCTCTTAGACCTGACTATTTCAAGAAATTAATGAGTGAATTGAGACCTGTAGCTTTGGCAGTTGGAAGAGAGATTTAAAATAAAGATTTAACATTTAATTCAGGAGTAATTCGTAATGACGCATTTTAAAAAAGTAACAGTTCTTGGTGTTGGATTGATAGGTGCATCCTTTGCACTCGCAATGAAGAAATACAAACTCTGTGACCATATCACAGGAAACGGGAGAAGGCTTGAAAATCTTCAGAAGGCAAAGGAGATGAAGGTAATTGACTCTTTTGAACTTGACCCTGCAAAGGCATGTGATGAATCAGACCTTATTCTCTTTGCTACTCCTGTAGGAAGTTTTCTTGAAATTGCAGGAAGGATCAGGAGTTCATTAAGAAGTGGCACTATCGTTACAGATGTCGGGAGTGTAAAGGGCAGACTTGTGAATGATATGGAAGCACTAATGCCAGAAGGTGTCTCTTTTGTAGGTGGACATCCTATTGCAGGCAGTAATCGTTCTGGAATAGAAACAGCAAGGGCTGAAATATTTATAGAGGCGAAATGCATTATCACCCCTACAGAGAAGACACCAAAATCAGCTCTTGATAAGGTAATCTTTATATGGAAGACTTTCGGTTCTATTGTAGAACTCGTTAGCCCTGAAGAGCATGACAGGATATACGCAGCAGTCAGCCATCTTCCCCATTTCATTGCATATGCAATAGTAAATACCGTTGGAGATTTAGATAGTTCTTATCTCAGGTTCGCAGGACAGGGATTTATGGGTACTACAAGGATTGCATCAAGCTCACCCGAGATATGGCGTGATATATGTATTCTCAATAAAGATAACATCCTTAATACAATAAATATATTTAAGAAAAATCTTGAAAAGTTAAGCCAGTATCTTAGGGATTCAGATTCAAACTCCCTTGAAAAAGAATTTAAAAGGGCTTGTAAACTGAGGGAAGGTATTGGATAAGATTGAACTTAACAGGGCAAAAAAATTCAAAGGCGAGTTTTACCCACCACCTGATAAATCTATATCACACAGGGCTGTAATCTTTTCTTCTATTTCAAAAGGGAGAAGCATAATCAAGAATTTTCTCAGATCTGAAGACACACTAAGTACTGTAGAGTCTATGCGAATGCTGGGTATTGAGATAATGGAAAATGGGGATGAGAGCAGATTTACAGGCGAGCTTATAGTTGAAGGAAAAGGATTAAGTGGGCTTAAAGAGCCTGTAGATATAATTAACTGTAAAAACTCAGGCACTACGATTAGGCTCCTTTCAGGAGTTCTCTCTGGAAATGCATTCTTTTCTGTACTTACAGGAGATGATTCTTTAAGGAAGAGACCAATGTCGAGAGTTATCATACCTTTAAGGCAGATGGGGGCTGAGATAATGGGGAGGGAAGAAGATAAATATCCTCCCATTGCGATTAGAGGTGGCAGACTTAAACCAATAAAGTATTCCATGCCTGTTGCAAGTGCACAGGTAAAGTCAGCTCTCATGCTTGCTGGTCTTTATACAGAGGGTGAAACAGAGATAATCGAGCCTTTTAAATCAAGAGACCATACTGAAAGAATGCTTCCTTGCTTTGGTGCTGAAATAGATGTTAAAGGACTTCATATAAGAATTAAGGGAAGGGCTGAACTTAAAAGCACAGAAATTTACATACCTGGTGATTTTTCATCAGCTGCATTCTTTATTGTTGCAGCAATATTAATCCCTGATTCAGAGGTATTGGTAAAAAATGTGGGAGTAAATCCAACAAGGACAGGTCTTTTAGAAGTCTTAAAAAAGATGGGGGCAAATATTGAACTTACTAATATAAGAGATATCTCTCTAAAATCAGAACCCCTGAGTATGGATTCAGGACATTTATCTGCCGAACCTGTAGCAGATATTTATTGTAAAAGTTGTGGGGATTTAAGGTCTATAAATATATCGAGAGAAAGTATTCCAGCACTAATTGATGAATTCCCAATAATCTGTGTAGCAGCAACTCAGGCTGAGGGTATAACCACTATCAGAGGAGCAGAGGAGTTAAGATTAAAAGAGTCTGATAGGATAAGAGCAATGTCAACAGAACTCAAGAAGATGGGGGCTGAGATAGAGGAGTATGAAGACGGCATCAGGATAAAAGGAAAGGCGGATCTAAAAGGTGCAATTCTTGAGAGTTACAAAGACCACAGGATTGCGATGGCACTCAGCATAGCCTCATTGATTGCGGATGGTACCACAACTATAAATAATGTTTCATCTGTAAATATATCATTCCCGGGTTTCTTTGATATTCTCAGGAAACTAATGTCATAAATACTTTAATCCATGTTTTGATCAGCACTTGACAAAAATTCATCTTGTGGAGAATATAGTTAACTGGAGGAGACATGAATAAGAAGATAGTGCTTGCATACTCAGGAGGTCTTGATACCTCTGTTGCAATAAAATGGCTTAAGGAAAAATATAAAGCTGAGATAATTGCATTCTATGCTGATCTCGGGCAGGAAGAGGATATAAATTTCATAAAGAAAAAGGCTTTGAAGACAGGGGCATCAAAGGTTTACATAGAGGACTTAAGAGAAGAGTTTGTTAAAGACTATATATTTCCTATACTCAGGGCAAATGCAGTATATGAAGGTTCATACCTGCTTGGGACCTCAATAGCAAGACCCATTATTGCAAAGAGGCAGATTGAGATAGCAGAAAGAGAAGGGGCTGAGGCTGTTGCTCATGGAGCGACAGGGAAAGGTAATGATCAGGTGAGGTTTGAACTTACATATTATGCATTAAATCCATCTATAAAGGTAATTGCACCATGGAGAGAATGGGACTTTGATTCAAGACAGTCACTGATTGAATATTCTCTAAGATATGGTATCCCGATTACTGCAACAAAGGAAAAACCATATAGTATAGACAGAAATCTCTTCCATATAAGCTATGAGGGTGGGATACTCGAAGATCCCTGGCAGGAACCTCCAGATAATATGTACACGATGATTAATCCTCCTGAGAAGGCACCTGATAAGCCCCTTTATATTGAGATTTATTATGATAAAGGAAATCCTTTAAAGATAAATAATAAACGCATGACACCAGCAGTTCTTCTTAAGAATTTGAATAACATCGCAGGTAAACACGGAGTTGGAAGGGTAGATATGGTCGAAAACAGATATGTTGGAATAAAATCAAGAGGCGTTTATGAAACACCCGGAGGCACTGTTTTGCATATTGCTCATAAGGCATTGGAGTCTTTAACACTCGATAGAGAGGTGATGCATCTTAGAGACTCACTTATAACAAGATATTCTGAACTTGTTTATTATGGATATTGGTTTTCTCCTGAGAGAAAGGCTATTCAGTCTTTTATGGACGAAATCCAAAAAGATGTTACAGGCACTGTGAGGTTAAAGCTATATAAGGGAAATTGTTATGTAGTTGGTAGGAGGTCTCCAAATTCACTTTATCGTCAAGGACTTGCAACATTTGAGGCAGGAGATATATATAATCAGAAAGATGCAGATGGCTTTATAAAGATCAATGCCTTGAGATTGAAACTCCAAAGATATAAATCATATGCAAGATCTTAGATATTGGGTAGCACTATCTGAATTAGAGGACGTTGGTCCTGTTTTATCAAAAAAATTACTTTCTGTATTCGAGACACCTGAGAAAATATTCGGGGCAGAAATGACTGACCTCCTTTCTGTAGAAGGGATAGGTATAAACAGGGCAAAGAATATAAAGGAATTTCCATTCTGGAAAAATGTTGACAGACATCTAAAAGTCCTAAGAGAAAAAGACATAAAGGTTGTGGATATTAATAACCCTCTTTACCCTGATATGCTGAGGCAGATAGAAGATGCACCTGTTGTCCTTTATGTTAAAGGAGAGATTAAACCAGAGGACAGATATGCTATCGCAATTGTCGGTTCTCGTAAGCCTACCTCCTATGGTGTAACTGTTGCTGAAAGTATATCTGAAGAACTCGCATCAATGGGATTCACAATCGTAAGCGGGATGGCAAGAGGTATAGATGCCATCTCTCACAAAGGTGCTATAAGAGCAGGTGGTAGAACAATTGCAGTCCTTGGCTCAGGAATAGATATACCTTATCCTGCAGAGAATAAGGGTTTGATGGATAAGATTGCCACATCCGGATATATTTTAAGTGAATTCCCACCTGGCACTTCTCCTGACAAAGAAAATTTTCCCCGCAGGAACCGAATAATAAGTGGGCTTTCCTTTGGGGTTCTTGTTATAGAAGCTACTTCTGACAGTGGTTCTCTTATAACAGCAGGATATGCCCTTGAGCAGGGAAGAGAAGTGTTTGCAGTTCCTGGTAATATAACATCTCCAGCCTCAGCGGGGACCAATGAACTTCTGAAAAAAGGGGCAATACTAACCCGAAATGCTGAAGACATTGTTAAAGAACTTGCGCCTGTTCTTAAAGGTTTTATAAGGTCAAAAGAGAAGGCTAAAGTAGAGCTATCTGAAGAAGAAAATAAGGTCTGTTCTCACCTAACAGGTGAGCCAAAACATATAGACAATATATCCCGTGAGAGCGGGTTACCGACCTCAAAGGTGCTTGAGATTCTTTTAAGGTTAGAACTAAAAGGTGTTATCAGGCAGACAACAGGAAACAGGTTTTATATCATATGAAATCAAAGGGAACAAGTACTAATAATCTTGTCATTGTTGAATCACCTGCAAAGGCAAGGACTCTCCACAAGATACTCGGAAAGGATTTTACAATCAAGGCATCTATCGGACATATTAAAGACCTACCTGAGAATGATATCGGTGTTGATGAAAAGAACGATTTTAAGCCCACTTATGTAGTAATACCTGGTAAAGAAAAGATTATAAAAGAGCTCAAGAAGGCGTCAAAAGAGGCTGATAAGGTTTTTCTTGCACCTGATCCTGATAGAGAAGGAGAGGCGATTGCATGGCATATAGCCTCAGAGATTGCAGACCCAAAGACTCTAAATGGAAGAATATACAGGATTATATTCAATGAAATTACAGAAAGGGCTGTAAAAGAGGCTATAAAGAACCCTGGAAAGATAGACATAAGAAAGGTTGAGGCTCAACAGGCAAGGAGGATACTTGACAGGCTTGTTGGCTATAAACTAAGCCCTCTTCTATGGAAAAAGGTCAGAAGGGGACTGAGTGCTGGTAGGGTTCAATCTGTTGCAGTAAAACTGATAGTTGATAGAGATAGAGAAATAAAGGCATTCAAGCCTGAAGAATACTGGAGTATAAGTGTAGAATTTGAAGGTTCTAAACCACCTGCTTTTTGGGCAAAACTCTGTTCTATAACACCGCTAGTAAAATCTCAGGATGGAGATGTGAGTAAGTTTCTCATACCTGATGAAGAGACAGCATTAAAAATAGTTGATGAACTGAAAGATAAAAGATTTGTACTGAGTAAGATAGAGCACAAAAGAAGAAAGAGGATGCCCTATCCGCCATTTATAACAAGCACTCTTCAACAAGAAGCGGTAAGGAAGTTGAGATTTCCTGCAAAAAAGACGATGATGATAGCCCAGCAGTTATATGAAGGTGTTGAACTTGCTGAAGAAGGTTCTGTTGGACTTATCACGTATATGAGAACAGACTCATTCAGGGTATCATCTGAGGCACAGCAAGAGGCAAGGAATTTCATAGAAAAAGTATTTGGCAAAGACTATGTACCAGAGAAACCGCCTTTCTATAAAAGCAAGGCTTCAGCACAGGAGGCACATGAGGCTATAAGGCCAACCTATCTGAATAAAAGACCTGAGGATATAAAACCATTTCTTACAAAAGACCAGCATGCACTCTATACGCTGATATGGAATCGTTTTGTTGCGAGCCAGATGTCACCTGCCCAGCTTGATCAGACTACATTTATAATTGTTAATCGTGAGGTATCTGACGAGTCACGCTTCACAGAATATGAGTTCAGGGTATCTGGAACTGTAGTTCGCTTCGATGGGTTCATGAGACTATACACAGAGAGCAAAGATGATGCAGAAGAAGATGAGGGTTTTACATTACCACCTTTGAAAGAAGGGGAAACATTAAAGCTTTTAAATATACAGCCTAAACAGCACTTCACACAGCCTCCACCTCCTTATACAGAAGCGACTCTTATAAAGGCACTCGAAGAAAAGGGTATTGGCAGACCCAGTACCTATGCAACTATTCTTTCCACTATACAGGAGAGAAAATATGTCCAGAAGGTGAATGGTAAATTTTCACCTACAGAGCTCGGTATTGTAGTAAATGATTTCCTTGTTGAAAAGTTTCCTGAGCTAATAGATGTCAATTTCACTGCAAAGATGGAGGATGAACTTGACCGTATTGAAGAAGGAAAGATGAAATGGGTAAAGGTCATCAAGGAATTTTATAATCCTTTCAGTCGAGAACTCGCAAAGGTTGAGATGACAAAAGGGAGAATCAAACCAGAAGACATACCAACAGATGAGATGTGTGAAAAATGTGGGCTTCCCATGGTAATTAGATGGGGAAGACATGGAAGATTCCTGGCGTGTTCTGGTTTCCCTAATTGTAGAAATACAAGACCCATTTCCAATCAAGGCGAAGAACAGGCAGAACAAACTAAAGAAAATCACCAGATAACAGAAGAGAAGTGCGAAAAGTGTGGCTCAGCAATGGTTATAAGGATGGGTAGATTTGGAAAATTCCTCTCATGCTCAAGATACCCTGATTGTAAAAATACAAGACCGATCTCAACAGGTATAAGATGTCCTCTGGATGGTGGAGACATTGTAGAGAGAGGTTCAAAAAGGGGTAAACCTTTCTGGAGCTGTAGTAATTATCCTGCATGTCGTTTTGTCCTCTGGTATAAACCTGTACAGATAAAATGCCCTAAGTGTGGAAAAGAATTTCTTATTGAGAAGATTGATAAGACAGGGAACCTCTTACATTACTGTTATGATAAAAAGTGTGGGTATAAAGAAGAGATAAAGGAAGAGGAACCTGCTTCTGTCTCATGATGTAATGAGACCTTTCATAATAGGAATCGGTGGCGCGCATAGTAAAGTAGGAAAGACAAAAGTAGCCTGCAAACTGCTTGAGAGACTTAATGGATGGGGTGCAATAAAATTCACAAAGACCTCATTATATAGCTCTATCATTGATAGCCCTGAGATATTGAAACAGAAGGGTAAAGACACATGTAGGCTCCTGAATGCAGGTGCAAGGAATGTCCTTTGGATAAAGTCTTCTCCTCATGAATTGAATGAGACCCTTGAGATTGCTATTGGTAGCCTTTCTGATCTAAAAGGTTTAATAATAGAAGGCAATAGTGCAATTAATGTCTTAAAACCCGAGATTGTAGTCTTTATTTCAAAAGATGAAGAACTCAAGGAGGGGGCAGAAAAGATCCTAAAGATGGCAGATGTTGTTATCTTTGATGAAAAACCTCCCAAGGGAATACCCAGGTATATAAAAAGATTTCACATAGATGATGAGGAAGGGTATATCAGTTTTATATTAGGGTTGATTATGGAGAGGCAAAAGGCAGATTAGTTCGTTAAACCATGTCCGTTGTCCTTGTCTGAAGAATATTTTTATGAAAACCATTCCATCCTTTATTAAAAAATACTTTAATGATAAAGAATTAGAAGAACTTCAAAAGAAGGAAATACTTCAAAAAGAAGAATACAGGGGAACTCTTATTGTCAGACTTATACATGATTATAAAGAATTCTATAGAGGAACGGTCATTCATGAAGAAGGAGTAATTTTGGGATATCCAAGAATAATGAGGGTCTTGCATCTTGCAAACGGGATAAAAAGATATTTTAAGGAAAGTTTTTATATAGAGGAAAAAGTTGATGGATATAATGTAAGAGTAGCTAAAGTCAACGGAGTTCCAATTGCTCTAACACGAGGTGGATTTATATGCCCTTTCACAACAGACAGGATAGTTGATCTAATTGACATGGATTTCTTTGATAAATATCCAGGATATGTAATAGGTGGAGAGATAGTTGGTCCTGGCAATCCTTATAATACCGAATTCATCCCTTATATCAAAGAAGATGTGGTATTCATGTGCTTCGATCTCTTTGATGAAAAAAGGAAAATACTATATCCTGAAGATCGTTATAAAATCTTAGAGGAATTCAATATAAAACAGGTAAGAAGATGGGGCCCATTTACTCCATTGGATGAAGAAAAGATAAAAGAGATTGTGCTCGAATTAGAAAGGGAAGAAAGGGAAGGTATAGTTATTAAACCAGTAGCATCTGGTAAGGCGATCAAATATGTGACCCTTTCATCCTGTCTCAGAGACTTACAGGCTACAGCTAATTTAATGACTGAACTACCGGCAGGATTTTATATACAGAGGATATTAAGAGCAATTTTTTTCTGTTATGAATTTAATATTCTACTGGACGATAAATATTTGCTGGAGTCCTCAAAGGCACTCTTTATAGCCCCTCATAAGGCAATAAAAGAGGTTGCAGAAGGTGGTGATATAAAGGAGTCTTTCCAGATTAGAGTGAGAAACAAAGATACTGTAACTGATTTGATGAAGCATCTAAAAAGATCCGGAGTAAAGACAAGGCTTCTCTCAGTAGAGAAGACTGATAGTTACTATAGTGCAAGATTCCAGAGGATTTATACTGAAGGCACAAAAGAGATACGTGAGAGATTAAAGGGTCATGGATTTTTTGACTGAAGACTATTTTTCCTTGCTCAAAATTAGCCCTGACCTTTTTATTGCAACTAATAGATAATCCTTGAATCTTTCCGGGAATAACCACTTTATACCGAGTTTATCAGCCCACTTAATTAAACCCTGGTCAGCAGTGACAAGTAACGCATCAAGCTCCATTGCAAGGAGTAAAAGGTCAACATCCTCCTTGCTGTCTATTATGCCTTCCCTGAGAGCCTCTCTATATTTCCTTCTTAGGTCCTGAATAATCTCATCAGTACTCTTCTTTTCAACACTCCTGACAGCCTTTTCAGCAATCCTTAATCCTTTATTGACCCTTTCTCTAATATCTTCAATGAGTTCATACAATAAAAATGCAGGACATTTTAATTCATGTTTTTTTGGTGGTTTTTGATTGAGAATCAAAAGAAGGTCTTCAGGTATCTTATCTCTATCAATAAAATGGAGAAGCTCTTCAAAGATAGATGGAGGCATATAAAATTCAAGTATATGGATCTGCGCTGCAAGGAAGAGGAAAGCCTCAAGGGCTTCAGTTGGTGTCTCTCCAAGGCTATGTCTTACATCTGGATTGACAAAAAGGCTTGTGTCCAGAACAACCTTATGGGGATAAAAGGTAGTGCCCTCTAATTTACTAGTAGCTGTCTTTTTGTTGGTGCCTTCTTTTTTGCTCTTTTTTAAAAAAACCAATCTAAGGTCCTCTATAAATTATTAATAAAAAGGTAACAAAAGTAAACCCTGTTATTAATTTAGAAAGGCAACTACAGTCATTATCAGATATAGTCAATAGTCACTGGTTATTGGTCAATAAAGGTGGATACGGTAATTTTCTTCTAATTTATCTTTGAAGTGAGCAATATTGAAGTCATAATATGTCTGCCTTCTGAGTCTGAGGATTTCATATATCACTTCATCAGTAAATAAAATCTAATTGTCCTATTCCTTAAGAGAAAAAGGATAACCAAAATATAATATTTCAAAATGGTAACATCAGAAGCAATTCGAAAGATGTTACCTTGAAATTTTCAATTTTTAGGTAACATGTTTTTATCAATTTTCAGAATATCTATGGGTGTTGAAATAATAAGTTCATGTAATTTCAAATGTTCCCTCAGGGAATACAGATAAGGGGAAAAAGGCTATTTCTGCGTGATATACTTAAGGTATGCTTGATAAACTCTCTACAGTCCCGCATAAACCAGGTGTTTATATCTTTAAGAATGAAAAAGAGAAGGTTATTTACGTTGGAAAGGCAAAAGACCTCAGGAGTCGCCTGAGAAGCTATTTTCAGAAATCTACAAGACTCGATCCACGCAAAGAAACTATGGTAAAAAATGTCAGAGACTTTTCTTATATTGCCACTGATAATGAACTTGAAGCCCTTGCACTTGAGGCAAATCTGATAAAACAATACAGACCAAAATTTAATGTAATACTAAGAGATGATAAGAACTATCCTTACCTGAAGCTAACAGTGAGTGAAGAATGGCCAAGACTTGAGGTTGTCAGAAGGATAAAAAAGGACGGGGCACTTTATTTTGGTCCTTATGTTCCAGCAGGCTCAATGTGGGAGACACTCGCTTTTATCCGAAGAAACTTTCTTTTAAGAGGCTGTAATTATTTACTTGACAAACCCATGAGACCCTGTATCCAGCATCAGATGGGTAGATGTCCTGCACCATGTGATGGAAAGATTACAAGAGAAGAATATCTAAAACTCGTTGATGAGGTAATACACTTTCTCAAAGGTGAAAAGAAAGACCTCCTTCAGGAGCTTGAAAGGAAGATGGAAAGGTTTTCAGAGGAGATGAGGTATGAAGATGCAGCAAAGATAAGGGACAGGATAAAGGCACTTCAGAGGGCATGGGAGTCTCAGAAGGTTGTGGCTCCAGAACTCGGAGACAGTGATGTCATCAATTTTTATAAAGAAGATAGTGTTATATCTTTTTATGTCTTCTTTATAAGGAATGGTATTATGATAGGCTCAAAGGATTTGTTAATAAAGAACACTGAGAATCTTTCTGAGAGGGAATTGATGCATACCTTTCTCGCACAATTCTATTCAAAAGATCTTATACCACCCTCTGAAATAATACTGCCTGTTTTACCATCAGAATCAAAATCACTTGAAAAGTGGTTACGCAAGAGAAAGGAAGGAGATGTAAAATTATCTTCTCCAAAGACAGGAAAGAAGAAAGAATTGCTTTTGATGACATTAGAAAATGCACGCCTTGCTTTCCTGAATAAGAAGGTTGAAAGGACAGACAGACTTTTAAAAGAGGTTCAAGAAAGATTAGGGCTCTCAAAGATACCAGAAGATATAGGTGCATTTGACATATCAACAATCTCAGGTAATGAATCTGTTGGTGCCTTCATCTATTGGAAGGATGGGGATTTTATGAAAGATAAATACAGGCGGTTAAGGATTAAAACAGTCACGGGAATAGACGACTATTCAATGATGGAGGAATCTATAGAAAGAATTATAAGGAACCTTGAGGGAGATGTCCCAGACCTTATTATTATCGATGGAGGGAAAGGGCATCTTGAGGTCTCTAAAAGAGTTATAGAAAAAAATATAGAACTGTTACACAGAACGCCAATGCTTATTGCAGTTGCAAAAGACCCTGATAGGGCTTATACACTTACATCACAAGAAGCTATAAACCTCGATGATGGAAGACCTTCTTCTTTACTTCTTAAGAGAATCCGTGATGAAGCTCATAGATTTGCAATAGGCTATCATAAGAAATTAAGGACAAAGGGTCTTTTGAAGTCTCCTCTTGAGAATATTGCAGGCATCGGTAAAAAAAGGAGGCTCACTCTCTTAAGACATTTTGGTAGCATAGATGCGATAAGAAATGCTACCATCAGTGAGATAAAGGGACTTAAAGGCTTTAATCAAAAAATTGCTGAGAATATCTTAAAAGGATTAGGGAGGAAGGCATGATAGTAAATTTACTTTTATTTATCCTAATTTTATTCCTGCCTGCTCATTCAGAGGCATCATATAAAATTTATCTTAAGAATGGTTCTGTAATAACTGGTGCAAGCTCATACGAGAAAAAGGATGGTGAATACATCATCAACTTTGGAGCAGGTAGTCTTGGCATATCTGAGGCTGAGGTTTTGAAGATTGAAAAGACAGAAGCTCCTGAGATGGAGTTTACTCCTAAGGAGACCCCTGAGGAAGAAGTAAAGGAAAAGCCCCCTGCTGAAGTACCATCTGAAGACCGAGATGAAAAGATAAAGGCATTAAGGACAGAATTAGAAAGTATTGATTCAGAACTTAAAGAGATCGAAGATAGAGAAGAAAAGATTAAGGCTTCGATTGAGGAGAAAAGGGGTGAGAAATTAAAGTGGAATCCTTATCAGAGACACCTGTTAGATAAAGAGATAGAACCCCTTCAGAATGAGCTCTCAAAAATACAGGAGAGAAAGACAGAACTACTTCAACGTAAGGCATATATTGAAGGACAGATGAGGACGATAGAATAAGGTGCAAAAGGCTCTTGAGAAATATTTAAGAGAATTCTTTGGTAGCTCTGTAAATCTCATTGAGTTCAAAAGACTTGGCTCAGGAGTTCATGGAGCAGGTTATCTTTTGAAGATTGAGAGTGGAGGAGCTACTAAGTCATATGTATTGAAAGACCTTGCTCCAGAAGGACTTGGACATGATTATCCTTCAGACAGAGCTGGGGTATTTTTACTTGCACTAGATACATATGGAAAACTCCCAAAGCATGTAAAAGCCATTGATGTGATATCAATGAAACAGGACGGAACGATGAAATCTATAGGGGGAGGTGTTGAATATTTCCTTCTCATGGAAACCGCAGAAGGTGAAAACTATTTTAAAGACCTTGAGGAATTTTCAAAAAAGGACTCTTTAGATGAAATTGACAAAAAGAAGATAGAGGCAATGACATCATATCTTGCAGAGATACATTCCAACAAAAAAGACTCAAAGACGCTTTACTGGAGAAAACTCAGAGATACAGTAGGACACGGAGAATGCCTTATGGGTGTCTTTGATTCATACCCTGATGGAACACTTCCGTATAATGAGATGGCTGAGATTATCAAGAAATCAGTGGACTGGATTGCAAGATTGAAGCCAAAATATAAGAGGCTTTCACAGATACACGGAGACTTCCACCCAGGGAACATCTGGTTTACCCCTTTTTCATATCCCCGAACTCAGAACTCTGAACTCCGAAAAGAGACTGACTTTATCCTTCTTGACCGCAGTAGAGGACCATGGGGTGACCCTGCAGATGATATAACGGCTTTAACTATCAATTATATATTTTTTTCAATAAAACATTTTGGCACTGTGAAGGGCCCCTATTTTGAAGGGTTAAGATTATTCTATGAGAGATATATAAACATTTCACAGGATAATGAGATATTCAGTATCGTTGCCCCTTTTTATGCATTTCGTGGTGCTGTCGTTGCAAACCCCATATTTTATCCTGAACTAACACCCGAGCAGAGAGGAATTATATTCAGATTTGTTAATAACGTCCTTGATGATGATAGTTTCAAGATAGAAATGGTTAATGATTATCTAAGATAACTCATATCTTGAGAAGGGGGATACCCCCTTCTCAAGGCTTTGATATAAGACTCTTATTTTAAACCTGATTCTAAAACAAAGCGTTTGTTAACCGGAAGCACAGGGCGGTTGTTATTGAATCCCATGACTGTTCTGAATTTCTCTATCTGTTCTTCAGATACCTCAATCGGTGTTTTTAATACACTCCAGTTAACACCTTCAGTACATGGTGGAGTTGTTAGAGAGCCGAAATAGTGATAGTAACTACGGTCTTTTGGCAACAAACCAGAGGCATTTAAAGAAATCCCAGTCACTACATTTTCTTTATTCAACTCAGTTGGAATATTATCCCAGAGTAGCTGGATTAATTTATTCGGCTGTCCTTTCTTCATAAATACACCTACAACAGCAATGTCACCTAAATTATTTTTATGAACCAGGTGCAACTCCATATCATAAAATTGACCCTTTACAGTATGTTCACTCGGCACATGGAAATGGAATTGTACAAGTTCATATGTCTCACCATCCACAGTTATAAAACTTCCGGGTTCATAATTTACCTGAATAGAATGACCATTGTTTATTATCTTCAAGGGTGTATCCTTATAAGAAAATGAAATATTTTCTAACTTAGCCATAATTGTCTTGTTAATATCAATCGGGGATTGTGACTTACCACTTCCACATAAGGCATATTCTGGTTTTAATTTCCCCCAGTTTTCAGGTGCACCTTCTCCTGTGTAACCCCAATGGACTTCTTTTTTCTCAACCTCAACAGGTTTCTCAGGCACCTCAGCTTTTTTGCAGCCGAAAACAATGCCCAGTAATAATAAAGATAAAATAATACTGACAGTCTTCCTTCCCATACCTACCTCCTTATAAATAATTTTTTTAACAAACTTTGGTTTTTAAATATCACCCCCTTTTGAAAAAAATAGGTTTGCTAAGTTTAATTATGGACAAATGCCATACTATTTTACAGATTCCCGTCACGGAATTCCATACCCCCCTCACTTCTGTAAAAAACCTTATCAAAAAGGACATTTCTCCTCATAATTATTTTATTTTGCCTCTTGACAAATCTATCTAATTTATGATTCAATTGATTCAGTTGAAAATGTTTGATAAATTAAATCTTAGAGGACATCATCTCATATGTTTGCACTTTTTTGAAGGAGAAGGCTATGATTCTAACTTTATAGAAAATTTAAAAAACATCATGCAAAGAACTGAAAATGAGAATATAAATGTTTGCGATGGAGCAGATGATGTTTGTGAAAAATGTCCTTACCTTAAAGATTATAGATGTCAGTATGATAACAATGCTGACGATGAAATAAGAGATATGGATGAAGTAGCACTAAGACTTCTTAAGATTGAACAAGGGGCAAAAATTAGATGGGAAGATGTAAGGAAAAAAATTCCAGAGATATTTCTTCAATGGTTTAGAGCTTACTGTTACGACTGCGATTGGTTAAAGGCATGTGAGAAGAATGAGTTTTATCAAAAATTAAAGCGGAGAGCTCTGAGATGACAAGACTACTGAATACAATTCAAGAGAAAGAAATAGAATCAAAAATAATCGCTGATAAAAAGAAAGGTTTATCTGATGCAGAAATTGGTAAAAAATATGGTATTACATATCGCCAGTTAGAAAAGATAATCAGAAAGGCAACAGGTATAAGTGTGAGTGTTATTAGGCGTGAGAAAAAGATAAAGACTTTATGTCCGAAAGATTTTAAGGAAGAAACTACAACTGTATGGAGTTTTAAAAATCGAGGCAATTGGGCAACCCATAGTGGAGAATATAGGGGTAACTGGTCTCCTTATAT
>JBNAVX010000035.1:0-24730 GCA_049700155.1 Thermodesulfovibrionales bacterium | reverse complement strand
TCTGCCAAGAATTTTATGAATAATATGGGCTAACCAGAAATCAATAAAACTGCTTTTTTGGAGGTAATCTATGTCAAAGACTGAAAAAAATCTTGAAGAAGCCTTTGCAGGAGAATCACAGGCAAACAGGAGATATCTTGCTTTCGCAAAAAAGGCAGAACAGGAAGGTTTTAAACAGGTAGCTAAACTTTTTAGAGCTGCTGCCGAGGCTGAAACAATACATGCACACAATCACCTGAGGATACTAGGCGGAATAAAAAGCACAAAAGAGAACCTTGAGAGTGCAATAAACGGGGAAACCTACGAATTCGAAAAGATGTATCCTCAGATGATGGAAGAAGCAGAGGCTGAAGGTAAAAAATCAGCTTTGCAGAGTTTCCAATATGCAAATGAGGTAGAAAAGATACATGCTGAGCTTTATAAAAAAGCCCTTGAAAATCTTGGTAAAAATCCTGAAATAGACTATTATGTCTGTCAGGTATGTGGAAATACTGTAGAAGGAGAGCCACCTGATAAATGTCCTATATGTGGTGCTCTTAAAAAGATGTTCAAAAAGATTGAATAACATGTTCAGGGAGATAAAGTATGGAATAGGTCTGTTTATATTCTGCATCTTTATTTTTTCAGGTGGAGTAATTTTATCTGATCCAATTAGTCCTCAGACACAGACCTGTATAGCGTGCCATAGTGTAACAACTCCCGGGATTGTTCAAGACTGGCTTAAAAGTAAACACTCAAAGACTTCTTTAGAAGAAGCAATAAAAAAACCCGCCCTTGAGAGACGGATTTCTAACGATAGTCCCCAAAAGGAGTTAATAGAATATGTTGTTGGCTGTTATGAGTGCCATAGTCAGAACCCTGATAATCATAAAGATAATTTCAACCATTTTGGTCTCAGGATAAATGTTGTTGTAAGTCCTGATGATTGTAAATCATGTCATCCTTTAGAGACAAAACAATATGAAGGTAGTAAAAAAGCATATGCTTTTAAAAATCTGATAGAAAATCCTATTTACAAAACACTTGTTGACACTGTGACAGGAATCAGAGAGGTTGAAGATGGAATTGATATATTCAGTGAACCTTCTAATACAACCTTACATGAGACATGCCTGGGATGTCATGGTACTAAAGTAGAAGTGAAAGGACTGAAGAGTATTAATACCAATTCCAATGAGATAACTGTACCAGAACTCACAAACTGGCCCAATCAAGGGGTTGGAAGAATAAATCCAGATGGCAGTATGGGTGCCTGTACTGCGTGTCATACAAGACATAGTTTCTCGATAGAGATTGCACGAAAACCATATACTTGTTCACAATGTCATCTTGAACCTGATGTGCCAGCATGGAATATATATAAGGAGAGCAAACATGGGAATATCTATTTTTCGAAATATCATGATTGGAACTTTGACCAGGTACCATGGGTCGTCGGAAGAGACTTTCAATCTCCCACATGTTCTACCTGTCATAACAGTCTTATCGTATCCCAAAATGGTGAAGTAATCATAGAAAGGACACATGATTTTGGTTCAAGACTATGGGTAAGATTATTTGGCCTCATGTATAGCCATCCACAACCAAAGTCGGGTGATACAACAATAATCAAGAATAAGGATAATCTGCCTCTACCCACTACATTTCTTGGAGAAACATCTTCAGAGTATCTTATTGATAAAGAAGAAAAAGAAAAAAGAATATCTTTATTGAAGAACTTATGTAAGACCTGTCATTCAACAACCTGGATAAATGGACATTTTTCAAAGCTTGAAAATACAATAATAGAGACTGACAAGATGACCCTCTCTGCAACAAAACTCTTACTTGATGCATGGGAGAAAGGGATACAGGATAATAATAATCCTTTTGATGAATCAATTGAGCAGATGTGGGTCAGACAATGGCTATTCTATTCAAACTCTATAAGATATGCCTCTGCAATGACAGGTGCACCCGATTATGCAGCATTCAAGAATGGCTGGTGGTATTTAAATGAAAATCTCCAGCATATGAAAGACCTCATAGATTTAAAAGACAGAACTGAATGAATATAATTGCGTTTCTTGGAAGTCCAAGGGATGGCGGAAACACTGAAACCCTCCTGAAAGAGACTGCAAGGGCTATAGAAGAATCAGGTTTTAGAGTAAGGATATTCAATCTGAATAACTTGAACATAACTCCGTGCCAGAATTGTGGTGGATGTGATGATACAGGTATATGTGTGTATAAAGATGACATGTCTCAGATTTATGATGCAATCAGAGGGGCTGATAGAATTATCATTGCTTCTCCCATATTCTTTTTCGGAGTCAGTGCTCAGACAAAGATCATGATAGATAGGTGTCAATGTTTCTGGTGTGAAAAATATCTATTGAAAAGACCTATACCTGAAGGACAATATGGTAGAAAAGGACTTTTATTATTAGTTGGAGGTATGAAAAAAGAGATAGGGATACAGTGTTCAGAAGCAACTGCTAAGGCATTCTTCAGGACTGTAAGTGTTCCATCACATGAAACACTTGGGTTTCTCGGTGTTGATGCAAAGGGTGCTATACTAAATCACCCAACAGCATTAAGAGAAGCATACAATGCAGGGAAAAAATTAGTACAAATGTAACGAAAAAGCATACTGTTGTATCAAAAACATAATTAACTCTATGAATAGGAGGACAAAATGGTCACTAAATTACCAGATCAGTTTATGAGTGTCAGGAAAAGATTCAAAAAATTTGCATCAGCTCTTGATGAGCTTGGCAAGGCTACAAAGGAATCAGGTCCTATTGATGAAAAGACTTCCCATCTTATACAGCTTGCAGCATCTGCAGCGATACGCTCTGAGGGATCTGTCCATTCTCATACAAGAAGGGCATTAGCTGCAGGTGCAAAACCCGAAGAGATACATCATGCACTCATTCTTCTGACAAGCACAATCGGCTTCCCAACTGTCTCTGCTGCACTGAGCTGGGCTGATGATATCATAAAGAAGACCCGTTCAAAGAAATGATTTTTTATTTCTATTTTTATGTTTCCCCATTCCAGCCGTATTTACCGATGAGTGGAACAAAGACACATGGAGTATGACGTTCTTTTAAGATTCTGCCCTTTGATCTCTTGAGCTTTATAAGTTGCTGGGAAAGACGATCTCCAACAGGAGCAACAATAATACCTTCTTCTGACAACTGTTCAATTAGAGGGTCAGGTATCTGGGGAGTTGCAGCAGTTATGATTATCCTGTCAAATGGTGCTTCTTCAGCCCATCCAAGTGTTCCATCTCCAACTTTTGTATGAATATTCTTGTAATTTAAGAGGCGAAATCTCTCCTTTGCTTTTTCAACAAGAGCTGGGATACGATCCACAGTATAAATCTCTCTTGAGAGTTCAGCAAGGATTGCTGCCTGATAGCCTGAGCCTGTTCCAACTTCCAAAACCTTTTCATTACCTTTTAGTTCAAGTAGCTCTGTCATAATGGCTACCATATAAGGTTGCGAAATTGTTTGACCTTCTCCAATCGGGAGTGCCATATCATCATAAGCCTTATATTGTATTTCCTCATCAACAAAGAGATGCCTTGGGACCTTTTTCATCGCCTTAAGTACACGTTCATCTCTAATACCACGTGGAATGAGCTGGGTATTTACCATAAATTCTCTTAATTCATCAAAGCCCATCAGACCATTCTCTTAACTATCTCATCAGCAGCTATCACACCTGATGTTGATGCCTGTATAAGCCCTCTGCTAACTCCAGCTCCATCACCAACTGCAAAGAGATTTTCTACCTCTGTTTCAAGGGACTCTGTCAGTTTCGGATATCTTGAATAGAACTTTACCTCGGTCCCATAAAGCAGATTATGTTCTGAATTAACCCCGGGTGTAATTTTATCAAGGGCCTCAATCATCTCTATTATGTCAGAAAGATAACGGAACGGCATGACAAAACTCAGATCACCCGGTGTTGCATCTTTTAGTGTGGGCTCAACGAGACCTCTGGCTATCCTATCATGTGTTGAACGCCTACCTTGTTGGAGATCCCCAAGTCTCTGGATAATAACCCCATTTCCGATTAGATTGGCGAGTCCTGCGATATATCTACCATATAGTATAGGTTCATCAAAGGGTTCTGTAAAAGATGTGCTAACCAGAAGTGCAAAGTTTGTATTTTCTGTCTTCCTGTTTGCATAGCTATGCCCATTAACAGTCCATATACCTTTAAGGTATTCTTTCACGACCTCTCCATATGGGTTTACACAGAATGTCCTGACCTTATCACGAAACTTTCCTGAATTGAATATCAGTTTTGGTTCGTATGTTATCTTTGTAAGTGGTTCAAATACAGAAGCTGGCAGTTCTATTCTCAAACCTATATCAACAGGGTTTTTAAAAAGTGTAAGATGAAGTCTCTTTGATTCTCTTTCGAGCCATCTTGAACCCTCTCTACCTGGTGCAAGAATAACAAATCCTGAATTTATGACTACCCCATTCTTAAGCTTGATCCCTGTTACTCTTCCCTTCCTTACAGTTACCCTCTCAACCTCTGAATCAAAAATTATCTCTGCTTTTTGAGAAAGATCAACCTTGATCTTTTTTAAAACTTCCTTACACCTGTCAGTTCCTATGTGCCTTATCTTAGAAGGTATGAAATGGAGATTATTTTTAGAGGTAAGTCTTTCAATTTCTTGTATCTCCTCTTCACTTCCTCCATAAATTTCTTTTGGTGCACCATATCTTATATACATATCATCCACATAATTTATCAATGTTCTTAACTTTTCTATATCTATATATCTTGATAGAAAACCACCTATCTCGGGTGAGAGGTTCAATTTTCCGTCGCTGAATGCACCTGCACCACCCCACCCACTGAGAAGGGCACATTCATGGCAGGTCTTACATGAAATATCTCTTATCTTCATCGGGCATATCCTCTTTTCAAGGTCTTTTCCTTTTTCAACAAGAAGAATCTTTGCATCCTTCTTTTTTTCGAGGATCTCAAGTGCGGAAAATATCCCGGCAGGTCCTGCACCAACAATTATTACATCATATCCCCTTTTCAATCTTATATGCTCTAAAGATGAAAGTTTGCCCTCAGATAATCTAAAGCCTCATAATTTGTCAGGTCAAGGTGAATGGGTGTAATAGAGATATAACCATCTTTCACTGATTGTATATCTGTATCATCATCATGTTCTACATTAATCTGTGTACCGCCAATCCAGTAGTGTCTCTTTCCTTTTGGATCATGTATCTCTTTGATAGAATTGCTGTATACCATCTTACCTTGATGCGTAAACCTTATCCCTTTAATCTGATTCTTGTCAACATTTGGCACATTAATATTCAGCAGGGTATCAGGTGGAAGCGATTTATCAAGGATGAACCTTGCAATCTTAGTAGCAAATGAAGAGGCTGTCTCAAAATGGGCAGGCTGTGCCTCCTCTCCTGTAACAAGAGAAATAGCAAAAGAGGGTATGCCCATAATCGTGCCTTCAATCGCGCCTGAGACTGTTCCAGAGTATGTAATATCACCTCCGAGGTTACCGCCTCTGTTTATGCCTGATGCAACGAGTGCTGGTTTCTCGGGCAGGATTTTATTAATAGCAAGGATTACGCAGTCTGTTGGAGTTCCATCAATGCTGTAAACACCTTCTCTAAGTTTTTCTACTCTTAGAGGTCTGTGTAATGTCAGAGAATGGCTTACAGCACTCCTTTCCCTGTCAGGAGCAACAATATAAACATCACCAAGCCCTTTTAATGCTGTTGCAAGAGCGATGATCCCAGGAGAATGAATTCCATCGTCATTTGTAATAAGAATAATCGGCATCATCTGTATTTTATCAGAAAATTATGTAAGTTCTTTAAAAACTTAAGTGCATGAAAAGCATTATTGAGAATCATTGCTGTCCAAAATAATCTAAATTCATAAAACTGACCTAACACACCCCTTAATCCCCTCTTAATAGAGGGGATATGTGGAATTCATTCTTTCAATAAAAGGCATTTACATTATCCTTTCCCCTCTAAAAAGAGGGGTGTAGGGGTGTGTAAAAAGGGTATGTAGGTCTTTCTAAAAACTTATTTTGGACAAGTCTGATTGAGAATATTCTTTTAAAATATGATAAAATTTTTATAATACTCTCTAAAAAGTTTTTAAAATCTGAAGAAATTATAGCAAAGCAAACAATTGAATCTTTGATTTTAAATAGAAAAGATTAAGAATTTTTAAAATGAAGGAGTTATAAAATGGCGAAAGTAAAGAGTGCATTTGAAAAGGCAATGGAAAAGATAGCCAGTCTTGGCGAGCTATCACAAGAAGAGAAAGAGAAGATAAAAGAACAGGAAAAGATCAGAACAATACTCGCAGAATACTATAAACGCCAGATTGATAAAGATGCCTTATGGGAGAGATTAAAAGGCAGTAAACCATCTCTTTTAAAAGAAGCTCAACAGTACCTGATAGACTCTATTGGATTAGGAGATGCACCTGAAGAATTTCAGTTGAGGAAGGATGGTATCATAGCAATAGAAAATCTAAAGGACAAAAAGAACATATCAGCAATAGAACACGTGTTGAATTCTATAAAGACGATTCAAAAAGAATATGCCCAGGGAAAAGAGAGGGCTGAAGAAGAATTGAGAGAGGCTATAGAGACGAACCCCCAATTAAGGATTCAACCAATGAGAACGCCTGATGGAAGGACTGTTTATCAGGCAGCAGTATCTGTTGATGAGGCAGTGCAGGCAAGACTATCAGAATTTCTTTCAGAGCATGAAAAGGTATACAGTATGCAATTCAACAAATTAATAGAGAAATTGAGAAAAGAAGTGAATCGTTAGACTTGTCTTGAAGATACTTCTCATCTATCCAAACTTTCTTGAAGACAGACTATATTCAGAGGATATTCGGGGAATTCCCATCGGTCTCTACTACATAGCTGCCGTCTTAAAAGAAAATCAATATGATGTAGAGATATTGAACTGGCACGATATTCACAAAACACCCCATAAGATAGAGGAAACCATCAGGGAAAAAAGACCTGATATTATCGGCTTTTCTATTGTAAATGCGAATAGATGGGGTGGAATTGATATATCAAAGATAGCCAAGAAAATACTCCCAGAGGTCAAGATCGTATTTGGTGGAATTGGTGCTACCTTTTTATGGGAACATCTACTTAAGCATTTTGAAGAAATAGATTTCACTGTTATTGGAGAGGGTGAATATACCTTTTTAAATCTTGTCAGGTGTATTGAAGAAGAAGACTATGAAAGGATTAAAAAGATCAATGGTATAGCTTTCAGGGAAAGAGGAAAGATAATAAAGACTGAGAAGGCAGAAGTGATTCAGGAATTAGATAGTCTCCCTATGCCATCAAAGTATTTTGATTTTCAGCACATATCCTCATCACGCGGCTGTCCATCAAACTGCACATTCTGCGGTTCTCCACAATTCTGGGGGCGAAAGGTCAGGTTCCATTCTCCTGACTACTTTGTTGAACAACTTGAGAGGCTTTATAAGAGAGGCATCAATTTTTTTTATGTCTCAGACGATACATTTACCATGAGAAAAGACCGGGTAATAGAGATATGCAAAAAGATTATAGAAAAAAACCTAAATATTACATGGTTTTCTATTTCAAGGGTGAATTTTATTGATGAAGAGATGCTCTATTGGATGAGGAAAGCAGGATGTATTCAGATCAGCTATGGTGTAGAAAGTGGCTCGGAGAAGATAAGAAAGGTACTTAACAAGAATATAAGTAGAGATGATATCAAAAAGGCATTTGAACTTACCTCAAAATATGGAATCCTTGCAAGGGCATACTTCATCTATGGTTCACCAGGAGAAAGTAATAAGACAATACAGGAAACAATAGATTTGATCCATGAGATAAAACCTCTTAGTGTAATATTCTATATACTCGATATCTTTCCCGGCACTGCATTATATGAAGACTTTAAAAGGAGGACAAAGCTCAATGATGATATATGGTTAAAAAGGATTGAAGATATCATGTACTTTGAGACAGACCCAAGATTAACCACAGATATGATTCTGAAATTTGGAGAAAGACTCAGGAACGATTATTACAGAAATCTTCCTGAATTTGTAGATGCTATTCATCTTATTGAAAAAGAGGATTTATATAAAAGCCATGCTGATTTCCTTTCAAGGCTTGCGATGACTTTCAGCCATGGCGATTATTCCTCAATTGAGGCTATCCCGGAAAAGGAAAAGATTGCTCAGCAACTTTATGAGAGAGCGCTTTCTTATTATCCTGACCACAGGGCATTCCTTGGATTGGGAATCATCAAGCAAAAGCAGGGGAAACATGAAGAGTCTGTAAAAATCCTGTTGGATGGGATAAAACACTTCCCTGAAAGTGAGCAGATATCAATATGTCTCGGCATCGCTTATATGAATATTGGAAGATATGAAGATGCATTGAACTATTTTCAGAAGTTTCCTGAATCAAAAGAAGCAATTCTCTATGCTAAAGCCTGTTACAAGGCTATGTCTAAATAAAGCTGAAACTCATATAAATTATTCCTCAGATTTATCTCATTTTTGTATCAATCTCTCTGTTATGCTATGAAGCCTTTTATGTCAATCGCTACAATCTTCTGAACGAAGAACCTCCCCACCACACTCCGAAGTATGCAAGGTGCGGTAATTCCTTGATTATCTTAGTTTTTTGCACGGGGAAGTAAAGAATATATTAAATTTCCATAGAGAATTATTAATATTTTAAGAAACAAGTAACCTATTGAGATGCAACATTATGAATTTTTTTCAACATATTCAAAATACTGGCAACTTTATTTATCGGTATCATATTCGGTCCATCGCATAGTGCCTTATCAGGCTCAGGATGGACCTCCATAAATATTCCGTCAACACCTACTGCAACTGCAGCACGGGAGAGCGGTTCTGCAAATTCCCTCTGTCCACCCGAGGAACTTCCGAGACCTCCTGGTAATTGAAGGCTATGAGTCACATCAAAGACAACAGGGTATCCAAAAGAGCGTATGATTGAAAGTCCTCTGAAATCAACTACGAGATTATTATAGCCAAAAGATGTACCACGCTCTGTGATCAAAAGATTCCTGTTTCCTGTTGATATAAATTTATCAATTATGTTTTTAACATCCCATGGAGCAATAAATTGCCCCTTCTTTATATTCACTGGTTTGCCAGTATTTGATGAAGAAATGATCAAGTCTGTCTGCCTGCAGAGGAAAGCCGGGATCTGAAGTGCATCAAGGACTTCAGAGGCAGGTTTAACCTCATTTACTGAATGGATATCAGAGATAATAGGGATACCAAATCTACTCCTTACATCAGAAAGTATCTGTAAACCTTTTTCTAAACCAGGTCCTCTAAATGAAGAAAGGGATGTACGATTTGCCTTATCATAAGAACTTTTAAATAACAGGGGAAGACCAACCTGTTCACATATTTCTTTCATCTTCTGTGCGGTAAAGAATGTTATATCTTCACTTTCTATTACACATGGACCTGCGATTATATAAAGATTGTTATTGCCTCCTATCTTTGTATCAGCTATGCTTATTTCTCTTGTCAAGATATATTGTCCTATTTTTTCTCTTCTAAACCGACCTCAATATATGGGAACAAGGACCTTTTTTCTCTTAAAGATGCCTCAATGAACGCCTTGAATAAAGGATGAGGATCTGTTGGTCTTGATTTGAATTCTGGATGAAACTGACATCCAAGGAACCATGGGTGGTCTTCAATCTCTATGATCTCTACTAACTCTCCATCAGGGCTGAGACCACTGATTTTCAACCCGTGTCTTGTTAATATCTCCCTGTATTCATTATTAAATTCATATCTATGTCTGTGCCTTTCAGATATTTCTTTTGTCCCGTATGCCCTGAAGGCATGTGTACCTTCTTTAAGTATGCATGGATATGCACCAAGCCTCATTGTTCCACCTTTATAGGAGTGTTCAGACCTAACTTCAATCTTTCCTTTCCTGAAGTCATACCATTGTTCCATAAGGTAGATAACAGGGTCTTTAGTATTCACATCAAATTCTGTACTGTTTGCATTAAGACCACAGACATTTCTTGAAAACTCTATAACTGCACACTGCATCCCGAGACATATGCCGAAATACGGTATCTTCTTTTCTCGTGCATACTGTATAGCCTTTAACTTACCTTCAATTCCTCTATATCCAAAACCTCCTGGCACAAGAATTCCGTCAGCCTCTGTAAGAAATCTCTCAGGTCCATGAACATCAACCATCTCTGAGTCTATCCACTGGAGGTTTACTCGTGCATCATTCGCAATGCCACCATGGGTCAGCGCCTCTATAAGGCTCTTATATGAGTCTTTAAGTCCTGTGTACTTTCCAACAATAGCAATATTTACTTCGTTTCTCGGTTCTTTTATCTTTCTTACGATGTCTTTCCATATAGCAAGGTCTGGTTCATGTAAATCTAATCTGAGTCTTTTCCCGATCAGACTATCAAGCCCTTCATTATGGAACACTATAGGGACTTCATATATCGTATCAACGTCTTTTGCTGCAATAACAGCATCTTCATCAAGGTTGCAGTGTATAGCAATCTTTTTCTTTACATCTGGCGGAAGTGGTCTATCAGTCCTGCATAAAAGTATGTCAGGTTGAATTCCTATCTCCCTATATTCTTTTACACTATGCTGTGTTGGCTTTGTCTTTAGCTCACCAGCTGATCTGATATAAGGTATAAGTGTAAGATGTATATAAAGCACATTCTCCCTTCCAACATCATACCTGAACTGTCTTATCGCTTCTAAGAAAGGAAGACTCTCAATATCTCCGATCGTTCCTCCAATCTCTACTATTACAACATCATAGCCATTATTCGCAGATCTTATTGCCTTTTTAATCTCATCTGTGATATGCGGGACTACCTGGACAGTCTCTCCAAGATAATCTCCCTGCCTTTCTTTTGTAATCACATTATAGTAAATTCTTCCTGTAGTATAGTTATTTGCCTGTGATGTCCTGACAGAGGTGAATCTCTCATAATGTCCAAGGTCAAGGTCTGTTTCAGCGCCATCATCAGTAACAAAGACCTCACCATGCTGAAACGGGCTCAATGTGCCAGGGTCAACATTTATATAAGGGTCCAATTTCTGCAGTGTGACTTTCAATCCCTTTGCTTCAAGGAGAGCACCTATTGCTGCTGCTGCAATACCTTTACCAAGAGATGAGACTACACCACCAGTTACAAAGATATATTTAGGCATCTTTCCACCCTTTCTAAGTCCTCAGGGGTGTCTACCCCTATGGTTTCATAAAAAGTCTCTTTTACCTTTATCTTCATTCCGTTTTCGAGTGCCCTCAACTGTTCAAGTCTTTCTTTTATCTCCAGTTCTGTCTGTTCCATTTTTGAGAATGAAAGAAGGGCCTCTCTCCTGTAACTATAAATACCGATATGCTTGAACCACGAGTGACGAGTGACAAGTGACGAGTCATGAGTATTTTTTATTTTTATAAGGTCATACAGAGAGCCCCATTCATCTATGAGGTATGGAATTGGAGAGCGTGAAAAGTAGAGTGCAAATCCATCTTTATCAAAAACAACTTTCACCACATTGGGATCTGAAATCTCATTCGGGTCTGTTATCCTCTTTACCAAAGTACCGATTGATGCCCTTTTATCATCAAGGAGTGAGATGACATCATCTATCATTTCAGGACGAATAAGAGGTTCATCAGCCTGTACATTTACGACTATATCACAATCCATTGACTCTGCAACCTCTGCAATCCTGTCTGTACCTGAATTGTGCCTCCCATCAGTCATTACTACTTTACCACCAAAAGAGAGGACTTTCTCAAATATCATTTCACTATCTGTAGCAACAATGATATCGTTTATAAGCTGAGCACCCTTTGAATTATCATATACATGTTGTATCAGGGTCTTTCCTCTCAGGAGAGATAAAGGCTTGCCCGGAAAACGGGTTGAATCATAACGGGCAGGGATAATGACTATAGAAGTCATGACCTAATTATCAATTATATAATTCTTTGCTCCTCCTTGACAACATGTTTCTTTAACCATTATAGTTTATTTAAAACATTTTATTTTTTAGAAAGAAGGGATATATGGCTACTAAACACAAGATTCCAGGCTCTCCATGGAGGGCATATATTGAGAGTGCATTCTTTGCAAATTCTGTAAAAAAGACTGATATGGCTGAGCTTTATAAACTCGCTTCAAAACAGCCAGAGGTAGTTTCTACGACTGAACCCATGTATAAACCAGAACGATTTGGACTCCCCAAGAATGCCAAAATACTCGTCTCAAATGATGGAGGGATTGTTGGTCGGACTGCCAGGGCAAGACGTCTGGTCAGAGAAATGGGCAAAGAAAGAGACAGATATCTATGTTTATTAGGCGAGGCTATCTATAATCTGAACAGACGTCCAGCATTATGGCTTGAAGGAATAATTGGATTGCATCCTAATTTTATGGTAAAGGCACATTTATTAAGTCCTGTGTCTGACGCAAAAAATATGCTTGATTGGGGTCTTAATTTTACACCATGGATGGAACCCTGGAGTGATATATATGCAAAGTCCAGGGTTATTGATGAGCCTGATATCCTTGTGTTGGCTGACCCTGAGTGGTCTCATCCTGATTTTCCTAATGGATTGGTGATTATTGATGAGATGCAGAATTGTATCGCGATTTTAGGGTTGAGATATTTTGGAGAAAGAAAGAAAGGGACACTGACACTTGCCTGGACCATTGGTGTAAGGCAGAATATGGTCGCTTGCCACGGAGGGATAAAAAAGATTGGAGATAAGCCACCCGTTGCTGTATTCGGTCTATCAGGCTCTGGTAAGTCATCTATAACAAACAGTCATGACCATGCAGGCACATTGAGGGCTGATGAGAAGGTTACTGTAATACATGATGATGCATTCTTAATAGATCTGGAGAATGACTTTACTGTTGCACTTGAACCGAGCCTTTTTGATAAGACAGACGCAGTGGTATTTCAAGATCCCCAAATAAAATATTTCTATTCAGCACAGAATGTTGCCGTTACAGAACTTCCTGATGGGAGCAAAAAGATTGTGTGTTCAGATATTAGGAATGATAATGGAAGGTGTCTGAAAACGAGAGATATGTTCAACCATAAAGATTTCTGTGAAAGACCCGGTATGGTAATCTGGCTGCAGAAGGATACCAGTCTTCCTCCAATCTGTAAGGTTAACTCTGTTGATCTTGCAGTAGCAATGGGTGCATCACTCAGTACAATGCGTGCTAAAGGTGTTGAAAACGTTGACCCAAAAGAACTGGAAAGATTAGTCATAGAACCATTTGCAAACCCATTCAGGGTTCATCCACTGCTTGTTGACTGTATGCAATTCAAAAAGTTATTCAAACTTGGAACAGAATGTTATATCATGAATACCCATGCATTCGGTATCTCTGAAAATCTTGTAGATATCCCTAAGGAGCTTTCTCTTTCCATAGTGACAGAACTTGTAAGAGGAAATATAGAATGGAGAGAATGGAAAGCTTTCCAAGGTCTCCTCCTTCCAAAGAACGGGAAAGAGCTCTTCGGCTCTGATTTTGATAAGAAATACAAACCTTCAAGAGAACCTGTTTACCTCAGGTTTCTGCGTGACAGGATGCAGGATAGAATTAATTATTTATCCAATAAGAGAGACCTTGAACAGGATATGGATAGTATCTTCATAGATCCCCTTGTTGCAGCGAGGACTGTTATTGACCAGATCCTTCATCCTATTTAGAAAGGCAATGGAAATTTGGAACTATCTTCAGTTATTAAAGATCTACTTATAGCAGTTTTTCCTATCCTGATAGCGATAACCTTTCACGAAGTTGCCCATGGTTTCGTTGCATATAAATTAGGAGATTCAACAGCCAAAATGATGGGAAGGCTTACATTGAATCCTTTAGCTCATATTGATCCAGTAGGCACTGTTATTGTTCCCTTGATGTTATTTATTCTTTCTAAAGGCTCATTTATATTCGGGGCTGCAAAGCCTGTACCTGTCAATTTCTATAATCTGAAAAATCCAAGGAGGGACTCAGCACTTGTATCGGCTGCTGGTCCTTCAGTGAATGTATTAATCGCTTTCCTGAGTGTACTTCTGCTTATCTTTATATATAAGATTTACACTATCTTTATTCCTTCTTCTTTCATCGGACAGAAGGTCATAGTACCTATCAAAAAGATGCTACTTTATAATATTTCCTTCAATATCTTTATAGCTGCATTCAACCTCCTGCCTATCCCGCCTCTTGATGGAGGGAGGATAGTCGCAAGTTTACTACCTCCAAGACATTCTTTGCAGTTCAGTAAAATTGAACCTTACGGTATTTTTATAATCCTCATTCTGTGGTTTACAGGGATCGCACATTATATAATATTGCCGATACAATTGCTTATTAAGCTAATAATCCGTATATTTTTACTACCTGTAGGAGGTTTGATGTGAAAGAAAGAGTATTGAGTGGAATGCAGGCAAGTGGTATGCTCCACCTTGGAAACCTTGTGGGTGCACTGAGTAACTGGGTAAAGCTTCAGGACAAATATGATTGCTATTATTTTGTTGCAGATTGGCACGCCCTTACAACAGGATATGCAGAACCATCTTCAATAAAAGAGTCAACAAAGGATATCCTTATAAATTTTCTTGCAGCTGGTCTTGACCCTGAAAAATGCACCATCTTTCTTCAATCAAGGGTTCTTGAGCACGCAGAGCTTCATCTACTCTTGTCTATGATAACACCTCTTGGCTGGCTTGAGAGGGTCCCGACTTACAAAGAAAAACAGGAAGAACTCAGGGATAAGGACCTATCCACTTACGGATTTCTTGGATATCCACTTCTACAGACGGCTGATATAATTATCTACAGGGCAAAATATGTCCCTGTTGGGATTGACCAGATTCCTCACCTTGAGATAAGCAGGGAGATCGCAAGGCGTTTTAATTACCTTTATAAAGAGATATTTCCTGAACCAGAAGCACTCCTTACAGAATTCCCAAAATTAGTGGGTGTTGATGGAAGAAAGATGTCAAAGAGTTATGGTAATGCGATATTCCTTTCAGACAGTCCTGAAGAGGTTGAGAGGAAGATTATGACTATGGTTACAGACCCTGCACGTGTAAAAAGGACTGACCCTGGAAATCCTGAACGCTCTCCTGTGTATCAACTTCACAAGATATTCTCCTCTAAACAGGAGTTGGAAGACGTTGCAGTAGGATGTGTAACTGCTGGTATTGGCTGTATTGATTGTAAAAAGATTCTCTTAAAGAATATTTATAAAGTCTTAGATCCAATATGGAAAAAAAGGAATGAACTAATCAACAAACCTGATATATTATATGACATAGTAAAGACTGGCTCAGACAGAGCAAGAATTACTGCTGGAGAGACGATGCAACTTGTAAGAGAGGCAATGGGTCTTTTTTAGTCTTATGCTTAAGATACTTTTATCTCTTAAAAATAATCAGAAGGAAATCCTGAACATCCTTAATAAACATAAAGTTGACTTAATAGATGATGATAAAGATTTAATCTCATTAGTTGAGAAAGGCAATTACAACCTTGTAATTATAGAAGGAGACATAAATCTTATTCCTTCTATCAAGGCATCAGACCCAAGAGTTGAGATAATCCTTTTTGGCGAAAAGCCAGATACCGCAATTGATGCAGTAAGCCGGGGTGCCTCTGCATATCTTACTTTCCCTCCTGAAGAAGAAAGACTCAAAGAGTTAATTGAGGATATTGACGACCTATTTCAGGCAAGAAAAGAAAGTGCTGAACTTGAGAAGAGGCTTAATGGTAAATATACTTTCTTTTCAGAGATAGTCGGTAGAAACCCTAAGATGCTTGATATCTTTGCCTTTATCCAGCATATAGCCCCGCATTATAAGACTGTTACAATCACAGGTGAGACTGGTACCGGTAAAGAGATATTAGCCAGAGCCCTCCATAATTTAGGTCCTGGTGCTGAAAAGCCTTTTATCGTTTGTAACTGTGGTGGACTTGTAGAGACCCTTGTTGAATCAGAACTTTTCGGTCACAAAAAGGGAGCATTTACAGGTGCTGTGAATGATAAGATAGGGCTTTTTGAGGCTGCTGGAGAAGGTACTATATTTTTAGATGAGATAGCAGAACTACCACTCTCAATACAGCCACGCCTTCTCAGGGTGTTACAGAACGGAGAATTCAGACCAATTGGGAGTAGCCAGACTCTGAAAGCAAAGTGCCGTGTGATAGCTGCAACTAATAAAGACCTTTCAGATGAAGTAAAAAACAGGAGATTCAGAGAAGACCTCTTTTACAGATTAACTCCCTTGACTATCTCTATCCCACCTCTGAGAGAGAGAAAGGATGACCTTCCACTTCTCTGTCGATTCTTTCTTGAGAAGCTCAATAAAAAGATAGGGAAAAATATTCTCGGTCTTTCAAGACCTGTTCAGTCAGTGCTATTATCTTATGACTGGCCCGGCAATGTAAGAGAACTTGAGAATGTCATTGAACAGGCATCAATAGTTGCAACAGAATCGTTTATTAGGTTAAATGACCTTCCACCATATCTGAGAGAGATAAAGGAGAAAAAGAGGTCTGATATACTGACCCTTGAAGAGGTCATCAAATCTCATATAGAGGCTGTCTTGAAAAGATGTGACGGAAACAAGAGCAGGGCAGCAAAGATACTTGGTATAAGCCGAAGGGCACTATTCAGGAAGATCGAGAAATATCTTTAAGAACTTATGTATTAAAAAACTCCTCAATCTCAGGTCTTGCTGCACAATACCTTTCACCAACTGAAAATATATCATCATCACTCAAAGAATATTCTAAGAATAAAGCATCATGTTCTTCATTCCAGATACCGTCATTCTCCTTTTTTGGACTATACATATTAGAGACTACTTCAGCAAGAGACACGATTGAAACAGTATCTTTATATTCTTTCGCAAGTGATGGATGGTGGTGAAACTGGATTGCCGATACAATCTCATCTGGTAATCTATTCCCTTTTGCAAACCATGCCCCTGCCTCTGCATGGGTGCAACCGAAAATCTCTTTTTCCTTCTCATGTCTGTTATTGGATGTTTCTATTTCAAAAAACTTCTCTGGGTCCATCTTATAAAAGATGATCCTTCCAATGTCATGAAGAAGACCGGAAAGAAAACACTCACAAGGGCAGGTCATAGATATTACCTCTGAAAGTGCCTGTGAAAAGAGTGCAACCTCATAACCATGTATCCAGAGGTTTTTAATATTAAATGCACTGTTAGAAGGGAATATGTCCATAATTGTCATGCCTACAGCAATGGACTTTATATTGTCAAAACCGAGAAACATAATTGCCTGCCTTAACTCTTTTATCTGACCGGAATGCCCGAAGATTACAGAATTAGCAACCCTCAATACCTTTTCAGCAAGTGACTGGTCATGGAATATGACATTCTGGAGTTCTCTTACTGATGAGCCTTCATCTTTGACTATAGAAAGTATCTTACCCATCAAAGGAGGAATAGTTGGCAGGTCCTTTAGATTTTTAATGAAATTTTTTATATCTATTATCTTATTCACTCAGACCTTTTGAATCTCCTCTTTGTTTGCCTCTTCTATAGTTACTATTATAGAAGAACACTCATTGTTCATAATTGGCGTAACGTTCAAAACAACTGCTTTATTATTAAGCATTAATGGAAAGTCCTCACCAATCTTCCTTGGGTTCTTATCAACTGTTGTTAAAAGTCCTCTCAGTCTTGATCGGTCATTTGCGCTAAATAGTTCTATAAAATTCGTGCCTAAAAGCTTCTCCTCAGGTTGTTCTATAAGAGAACTTGCAGAAGAATTTACGAAAACAATGCTGAAATCAGGGGTCAATTCAATGACACATTCTGAAAGATTCCTCAAGATGCTTTCAAGATGGCTTTTTAATGATAGTAATTCCTTCGTAATCTGTCTTGGCTGTATCCCGTTATAGAATATAATCTCTCCTTTACGAAGACGTTTTGAAGGCTCTTTATTTGATTCCTCTATAGCATTAAGTATATAGGGTGCCATCTTGCTAAATCTTCCTTTCGGGATACAGATATCTGCTCCGATTCCTGAAAGTCTTTCTAATTCTTCTATCCCTGCAGCAGAAAGAATAACGATGAAAACATCCTTTAATTCCGGTATCTTTCTTATGATCTGACACAGGGTCCTCCCATCAATATTTGGCATAACAAGGTCAGCAAAGATGATGTCAGGAACCCAGTTCTTTAAGATTGCCAGAGCAGAAAGTCCATCTTCAGCAGTTAAGACACTATGCCCTTCTTTTTTAAGAAGTTCTGACATCCACATTAATATTAGAGGATGATTATCCACAATCAATATCTTTTTATTGTTTAATTCTCTATTCATCTGAATTACCTGAATTTCTCAAAATCTTTTCTATCTTCTCATACAAAAGTGAGACAGAATGTGATATACCATTCAGGATATTCTCCCTTGCCTTCATCTCAATATCCTTAGCAATCTGATATACCTCTTCAAAGTATAAGTTCCCTGCAGCACCTTTTATTGAATGAGCTGCTTCAACAATTCCTTGTAGATTGCCTTTATCAAGAGAGTTCTGCAATCTTTTTAAATCAAGCAGACTCCTTTCTATAAAGACCTTCATAAGCTCACGAAATTCCCCTTCTTCTAAGCCTGCATTCTCTGCTAATTCAGTAAAGTTCATCATAGTTCCCCTTTCTTCTTGTCCATTTTCTTATCATCTCAAATATAATCTCCTTTTTGACAGGCTTTGGTATATAGTCATTCATACCTGCCTCAAGGTATTTTTCTCTATCACCTTTGACCGCATGTGCAGTCAATGCAATAATAGGAACAGTTTTAAAGCCCTTATTTCTGATGGTTTTAGTCGCCTCAGTTCCATCCATCTCTGGCATCTGTATGTCCATAAATATGAGATCAAACTTTTTGGGGTCAGCAGAGTATTTTTCCACTGCCTCTATTCCATTGTTTGCCACTTCTACATGATACCCGAATTTCTTTAAAACAATCTTTAAAAGTTCCTGATTTACAGGATTATCCTCTACGAGCAGGATGGATGGTGGTTTCATTTCACCTGTTTGTAAAAGATGTGTGCTAAATGATGCATCTTCAGTGGGCTTCTTTACAGTCTTAGATTTTTTAAACCACATCAAGACATGAAAAGCGCTCCCCTTTCCTTCTTCACTTTCTACCCAGATATCACCATCCATAAGACTCACTATCCGTTTGCATATGGTCAACCCGAGTCCTGTTCCTCCGTATCTTCTTGTAGTAGACGCATCTGCCTGCTGGAATGCATCAAAGATAGTATCTAATTTATTTTCTGGAATTCCTATCCCTGTATCCCTGACCTTTAAATGGAGTTTTACCTTCTCTTCTTCCTCAGCTTCAGTATTAAGGGATACCTCAACCTCACCTGATTCTGTAAATTTGAATGCATTACTCATTAAATTTGTCAAAATCTGTTTAAATCTCTCAGGGTCTCCTTTAACAGATGGTGAGACATCATCATCAATATTAATGAGCAAATTAAGAGGTTTATTTCTTATCAAGGGTCGCATCAGGTCACATACATTCTGGATAGTCTCTGAAGGTGAGAAGTCTATCTCTTCAAGACTCATCTTGCCAACCTCAATCTTAGAGAAATCAAGGATATCATTGATAAGATTAAGAAGGGTATCACTACTACTCTTTATAGCTGTTACAAATCTGGTCTGTTCTTCGGTTAGAATGGTATCAAGAAGCATTTCTGTAAAACCTATTATCCCATTTAGAGGAGTACGGATCTCATGACTCATATTTGCAAGGAACTGTGATTTTGCAATATTCGCAATCTCTGCCTGTTCACGAGCCTTTCTTAAATCCTCAGTCCTTCTCTGAATCTCAGTCTCAAGATAATCCATCTCATTCCTGAGTATTCTATTGAGTGCTGTACTCTCCAATGCATAAGCAGTATTCAGAAGAATGATAGAGAGTGCCTTAAGAGCAGGGTCATTCATATTCAGTCTTTTGCTGTCTATAAGACCGATGAACATACCTCTTATCTGAGATTGTGTTGCAAGAGAATGTAGTATAACTAAGTTATCAGGATTCTCTGCAGGTATCATAACAGGAAAGTTCTGGTTCAGTGCCCATGCGAATTCTCCTTTCATTATCTTATCATCCACTTCTTTCTGGATAGACATCCTTTTAGATTGTGGTTCACATTCAGACAGAATGAAGTCCTGGTCGTTTTCATTAACTGTCATAAGCCCCATTGCCTCAAATGGTAAAAGCCTGTTAATCTGTGTAAAAGTAGCATGAATAACAGCAGAAGGGTTCTGGCTATTATTAATCCTTGCATAAAACTCACTTGATGATACAAGCATCTCCAATATAGTAATTAAACGACGGTTCATATCCTCAAGATAGTCAACTCGTTCCCTTGAAAGATAAGCAGGGTCTGTTTTTTCTAATACATGCTCCATCATTTTCACTCCATCCTCAATGCCTTTATAGTCTCATTAAATTGCTCATCAATTTTTTTCATTACAGATGATAAAAGACTCGGCGTAAGCCCAACAGATTCCCATGCATTTGTATCAAGAGGAGGCACGAATCTTTCTCCACTACTGCCAAGCTCCATTGCATGTGCTAAGATATCTGCTAAATGTATGACTGCTGTTTCTGTGGGGAAATGGGTTGACAATGCAGGTCTGTGGTGAAATTTGACCATCTCTTTTATGCTCAATGGGAGTTTCCATTTATCTGCGAGTAAGCCACCTACATCAGCATGGTCATAACCTGTTATCTCCTGTTCAATCCTGTATAATAGTTTCTTACTCTCCCTGTTCGTCTCTAATATCTCAACAGATAACTCAGGCATCTTTGTATACAGGATAAGTCTTCCAATATCATGTAATATGCCTGCTACAAAAAACCGCTCTACATTGTGTTCTCTTCTATAAGTGGCAATAACCCGTGCAGATATACCACATGCAATGCTGTGGTTCCAGAATGATTCTAAGTCAATAAGCTCCTCAGGTATTTTTTTAAATAAGTTCAATACTGTCGTGGCTAAAATCAGGTCATTTATCTGTTGTGTCCCAAGAATTGATATAGCCTGTGTGATAGTCTCTATCTTTGAAGGAAAGCCATATAAAGGGCTGTTAGCCATTTTAAGCAGGCGTGCTGTAAGACCCTGATCATTACTTATAATCCTCGCTATATCAAGGATAGAACTTTTAGGGTTATTCATCGTCTCATTAATTAATAAAAAGATTGTAGGTGGTGAGGAAATCTTCATGTCATAACTTATGAGGTCTTCTAACCTAACTATTCTGGTTGATTTTATATTCTGCATTTTTAGCCTTTCTGATTGCACAAAGACGGAATATCTCCCTTATAGCAGGATGAGTTTTGTCTGTGTATATGAATATCTCATTAAGCTCATTTTCTGCTTGTTCAAAAATAAAGGGATCTATATCCTTTTTTGTAAGGTCTTCTACTTCTTTTTCTGTGATTCCTTTAATATCTACTTCTGTGATTCCCCATGCCTTTAAGATATGCAAGTGCTTTTCAGCAATCTCAGTTCCGGCAGTCATTAAAAGACGCCCGTTAATATCTTTAACATCATTATTAAGAACCATACCTGGTTTAAGATATTCTAAGTTTATGATTGCCATGTTAAATCATATCATCCTGAATTAAAAAATTAGAAGCATTGATTTTTATTTATCTTAAAAAATGGGATTGCTTCACTCCTGTATTAATTCTATCTTATTTATTTTTTCATTCTTAAGGAGTCTTTCTATATCAAGGAGTATTACGAGTCTATCTCCGAGCTTCCCCACACCACTTATATATTCAGAGCCATTGCCTGTTGTCATAGGCGGAGGTGGTTCAACTGTATCAGAAGAGAGCCTCAGGACTTCTGAAACAGAATCTACAATAATTCCTACCTTTACACCTACATCAACTACCATTATTCTGGATTGAGCATCCATCTCTTTAACTGGCAATCCAAACTTTTTCCTTAGGTTTATGACTGGTATGACCTTTCCTCTGAGGTTGATAACACCTTCAACATATTCAGGGGCACTCGGGATTGAGGTTATTTCTACCATCCTGTTTATCTCCTGGACCTTCAAGATGTCTATTGCATATTCTTCATCTCCGAGTTTAAAGGTCACAAGTTGTAATACTGATGCACGAGAGGATGCCTTTTCTCCGGAGCTCTCATCAGTATCCACCAGGACATTCATCTCACCCTCCATTCTGTCTTATTTCTCATACATTTAACTGCATTTCCCTTTTGATATCATCAAATAGATTCTCTAACTGTTTTGATAGTTCCTCCATATCTGTATAAATCCTATCAGCCTTTCCATTGCCACTTGAGCGATACAAAGAGACAGCCTCTTTTGCTAATGAGTGGAATCTTTCATGTGGTGTCCTTATAGCCTTCAGACTTGCAAGATGGCTATACTGCCTCTCTCCCTCATTATCAAACCAGTGACCGAATCTACATGTATGGTGGTCAGGAATATCAGATGGATCAATCTTCACCCCACCTTTGAGGCATGAAGATACTTTACCTACTAGCATCTTGTGCTCTGTCTTTGCTAATTCAAATGCAAGAAGCTCTTTTCCTTTAGTTCTGTAGCCAATCGTTGAGTTCCTCAGTTCTTCTGCTATCCTTATTATTCCAAAAACCTCTTGCATTATGTCATCTGACATCTTTTCTATTTCTTTTGTGATAGCTGAAGTCTTTTCTATATTCTTTGCTACTTCCTCTGAGGCTGCTGATTGTTCATCTACTGCTGCTGCAATCTGGGTTATCTGGTCACGGACCTTCTGGACAGAACCTACTATCTGAGATAAAGTGTCACCCACCTGCTTTATATATTCTGTTGCCTTTGTGACCTGGTCAGATGCATTCTTCATGGATTCAGTTGTCTGTTCAGATTCTTTCTGCACTGCGCCTATCTTTTCTGATATCTCAGTCGTTGCCCTGATCGTCCTCTCTGCAAGTTTTCTCACCTCATCAGCCACCACTGCAAAACCTCTTCCCTGTTCTCCAGCCCTTGCTGCCTCTATTGCTGCATTCAAGGCAAGGAGGTTCGTCTGGTCCGCAATGTCTTTTATGACAGTAACAATATCTCCTATCTCTGATACACTGTTATTCAACTTTTCTATCATTGATGCAAGCTCTACTGTTGATTCATAAACTCCATTTACTGTATCAACTGCACCATTGGCAACTTCTTTGCCTTTTTGTGCAATCTCCATCGCCTCAGAGGATGTATCTGAAGCTACTGATGCATTCTTTGCTATATCTGTAATCGTCTGGCTCATCTCTTCTGCAGCAGTTGCCACCTGATCCATCTGGCTTGACTGGAGCTTTGCCCCTTCAAGAGACTTCTCTGAACGTGACCTTAATACATCAATAGATGAGGCAAGATTATTTGCACCTGTGAGCATATTATCTATCATCTTGCTTAAGGATTGAGCCAATCTATTAGTATTGTCAACAAGGCTCCTTATGACATCCTTTTTGTTAGCATATTCAATGTTTACCCGGAGGTCACCATCAGCCATGTTACCAAGATTTTTTGCTAAATTATTCAGGGGTATATTAACAATTATCATAAATACCAAAAACACTATACCTGTAGCACCGATTATCCCCATTATTCCTAAACCTGTATATATAAGTTGCACAACCCTGATCCTTCCAAAAGAACCCTGTAAAGGGACCTTGATGCTAATAGCACCAAGAACTTCTCCTTCTCTTACCATATGACAGGTGAGACAGTTTCTACCCATCAGGTTTGTTCTTGCTATATATGGAAATACAGCACGGATATCTTTGCCCTCTAAAACAACTTTTTCAGTTCCCTTTGTTATAACCTCTCTTTCAACATCATCTGTAGCAAGGTTATCAGGATTTACTTTTTCTTCTCCTTTTATCTTGAAAGAGCCTGCCCTTATGACTTTTAGTTCAGCTATATGTTTCATCTCTTTAAAGTATTGGGCTTTCTGTTCTTGATAATCTTTTCCCTCCATCATAATTGTGAGGGCATTTATGGTTGAGTCTCGAAACCCTGGGAGAGCAGAACTCTTTACCTCTTCAAGGACTATCTTTTTTGTTGCAATGCCTGTAATAATAATTGTTGCAATCACACCAAAAGATATTGCAACAATAACAGGTATTGTTGCCTTCCACCTTAAACGCATATTCTGACTTATGTTAGTTAAGACTTTCATCCCTCAGTCTATAACCTCCTTTATTTCTGTTATCATTCATAGAATACCCTGATTTTTTATCGGATTTTTTAAGAAAAACTTTAATTTTATTAGCTCTGACTTGAGGGGTTAAGGTAGGTCAGCTTCAGAATAACTCTGGGGTGTTCTTAAGCCTTTTTCACGAATAATTGCTTCTGCAAGACTGATACATGAATTAGATATAAGATAGAGATAGTGATTTTTATTCTGAATCGTTGCCTCATTTAAAAATCACTTTAGTCAGCCTTAGATAAATAAATGGATCAAACTCCTCTATTACACACCCCTAACCCCTTTTATTAGAGGGGAAATTATAGGGAATTACATACTATCCCACTTAATTCATAAACTTATGAATAATTAGCAGATGCAGTATTCTCGCTCATTCT